>NZ_LFZP01000073.1:0-42197 GCF_002925705.1 Burkholderia anthinoferrum | reverse complement strand
TCGCGCGCCAGGTGCTCGGCGAGAACTGGATGGCCGATTATGTCGCACGCGCCAACCATGGCGGGATCGAGCGCGTGATGCTGTGACGGGATGACCTCGCAGCCGATGCCGGCGCGACCGGTTCTCGGTATCGTGGCTATGCCTGTGCGGCCAGCGTCGCGACCACGCGATCCTGTAGCTCGCGTTCCCGGGCATGGATGAAGAAATGATCGCCGTCGAACCGATGAAGGGAGAACGGTCCGTCGCTGTAGCGGCGCCATTCGCGCAGCGCGTCGATATCGACATGCGGATCGTGCAGGCCGCCGAATACGGTCAGCCCGCACCGCAACGCGAATGGCGCATCGGTGCAATATCCTTCGGCGAGCGCCAGATCGGCGCGCAGCGCGCGCAGGAAATGCCGAAGCCAGTCCGGCTCCGACAGCAACGCATCCGGTGTGCCGCCCATCGTTTTCAGCCAACCGATGAGGTCCGGTTCCGGCAACCGATGAATCGAGAGCGGACGCGGTGCGACATGCGGCGCGCGGTGCGCTGCACAGAACGCATGAACGGGCCCGCGAAGCCGTCGTCGATCGAGTTCCTTCAACCATTCGATACCGACGACACTGCCGAAACTGTACCCGAAGGTGCCGAATGGCTTGTCGAGGAGCCCGGTCGCGGCCGTGGCCAACGCATCCGTCATCGCATCCAGCGACGTGGGCGGCGCTTCCGAGAAACGCGTCTGGCGTCCCGGCAGTTCGACCGCAACGACTTCGATCCAGTCGGGCAGATCGAGCGCCCAGCGCCGATAGAGCAGCGAGCCGGCACCGGCGTACGGGAAGCAGAACAGCCGGTGCGTGGCCGCGGGTTGCGGGCGATGCAGGATGAACCAGGGCGTGATCTTGACTGGCATGCCGATTGGGAACGGAAGTCGTGACGAGACGCGGCCGCGATTCGATCCGGGGCGGCGCGCCGATGACGGTGCAGCGTAATCGCAAGGGGCGGCGACGTGTGCCGTCCGACGGTACAGGTTGACGGTCCCTCCCGGCCGTGATTGTTCGCGAATGCGGGACGCGACATGCCATCCCGGCATCGCGTTCGCGCCCGGACGCTGCCCCAACGAACAGGTTTTTCCGTACACGCAAGTTGGTATTCTGCGCTGCGCGATCGTCCTGCACCCTGCTGTCGCGGCCTGCCAACTTCGTACATCGAGACCATGAACGCCGTAATACTCGAAGCCGTTGAAAAGTCGTATCTGATGGGCTCCGTCAACGTGACCGCGCTGCGCGACGTCACGCTCGACATCCGTGATGGAAGACTGACCGTCATTGCCGGCGCGTCCGGCAGCGGGAAGTCGACGTTGCTGAATCTTGTCGGGTGCGTGGACCGGCCCGATCGCGGCCGCATCGTCGTGGCGGGCGAAGAGGTCGGCCGTTTGTCGGACGACGCGCTGTCGGATTTTCGTGCCCGGCGGCTCGGTTTCGTCTTCCAGAACTTCAATCTGCTGCCGGTGCTCACGGCGCACGAAAACGTCGAATATCCGCTGCTTCTCGCGGGCACGCGATTGACGGAGTCCGAGCGGGCGCTGAAGGTGCGGGACATGCTCGATGCGGTCGGCCTGGCCGACAAGGCGCACCATCGTCCGGGACAGATGTCGGGCGGCCAGCGGCAACGGGTCGCGATCGCACGCGCACTCGTCGCGTCGCCGAACCTCGTGCTGGCGGACGAGCCGACCGCCAATCTGGACAGCAAGACCGGCCAGCAGATCATCGCGCTGATGCGGCGCTTGCAGCGGGAGCGGCGCGTCTCGTTCGTGATTTCGTCGCATGATCCGCAGGTCATCGCGGCGGGCGACGACGTCGTCCATATTGCCGACGGGATCGTGTCCGACGTGACCCGCACGGACGAGCAGGAGGCGTTCGCATGAAGACATTTTCGCTCGCGCTCCGCAATCTGCTGCGCAACCGCCGTCGCTCGATCACGACCTTGCTTGCGATGATCGTCGGCGCGCACGCGGTGCTGCTGTTCGGCGGCTATACGCGCAACATCACGTATGGTCTGCAAACCGATTACGTGAAGTACGGCGGCCACCTGCAGATCGAACGCAAGGGGTTCTACGAGTTCGGCAGCGGCAATCCTTCCGAGTACGGGATCGACAACTACGAAGCGATTATCGACGCGGTGAAGGCCGACCCGGTACTGGCGACGATGGTGCTCGTCGCGACGCCCACGCTGCAGTTGCAGGGCATCGCGGGCAACTTCGACGCGGGGTTGTCGCGTACCGCGCTCGCGCTCGGCGTGCGCGTGGACGACCAGAACCGGATGCGCGCCTGGAACGACTATCGCTTCCCCGTGACGATCCCGCCGATGGCGCTGACCGGAACGACGGGCGACGCAGCCGTGATCGGTACGGGCCTCGCGCGTGTACTCGAACTGTGCGGGCCGCTCAAGGTGCCCGACTGCAAACCGCCCAGGAAGTCCGCGGACGCCACGCCTGCCTCGCCGCTTCCGGGCGATATCGCGGCCCTTGCCGAGGGAACGCGCGCGGCGCCGGCCGCCGGGACGAGCGGCCGGCGGATCGAACTGCTTGCGGCGACCGCGCGCGGTGCGCCGAACGTGGCGGAACTGCAGGTCGTGAAAGCGGAACGACAGGGCATCAAGGAATACGACGACATGTACGTCGGCCTGCATCTCGCGCAAGCGCAACGACTCGTGTACGGCGCCGAGCAGCCGAAGGCCACGGCGATCGTCGTCCAGTTGCGCCACACGTCGGATTTGCCTGCCGCGAAGGCGCGGCTCGAGACGCTGCTCAAAACGAAATTCGCCGGTACGGACACGGAAGTCGTGGATTACACGGTGCTGAACCCGTTCTATGGTCAAGCGCTTGCGATGTTCGCGACGCTGTTCGGTTTTGTCGCACTGCTGATCGCCGCGATCGTGCTGTTTACCGTGGGCAACACGATGAGCACGGCGGTGTTCGAGCGCACGGTCGAAATCGGAACGCTGCGCGCGATGGGGTTGCGCCGCGCCGGCGTGCGGCGCCTGTTCCTGTGCGAAGGGCTGCTGCTCGGCGTGATCGGCGCGGTGCTCGGCGTCGCCAGCGCGGCGCTGCTCGCCGGCGTCATCAACGTCAGCGGTCTGACGTGGACGCCGCCGGGCCGCTCGCCGGTGCCGCTGATCATTCGCGTGTGGGGCGAGAACGACCTGATCGTCGGCACCGCGATCGGCCTGCTGGTGGTATCGATGCTGTCCGCGTTGCTGCCCGCGCGCCGCGCGTCGCGCATGGAGATCGTCGATGCGCTCCGCTACGCGTGATCGAGCGGCCGGATCGGGCGCCGATGAAATGTCAATGAAATCGATTCGTCGGCGGAACGTCATGTTAGCCTTCGCCGGGAGTTGCATCGCCATGCTCGGCGCATGCGGCGCACCGGCCGAGCAGTCGGTTCCCGCGGGTCTGAATCTGTCGTTGACGCGAACGACGGCGTCGGGCGCATACGTCGTGACGCTCGAGCCGCCCACGACACCGCCGCCGCTGAACCGGATCCATGTCTGGACGGTCAGCGTGAGCCGTGCGTCGGGCGAGCCCGTGCGCGGTGCGCGCATCGACGTGAGCGGCGGGATGCCGCAGCACGGGCACGGTCTGCCGACGCGTCCTCGCGTGGTCGAGAGCGACGGAAACGGTGCGTATCGGCTGCAAGGGATGAAGTTCAGCATGCCCGGCTGGTGGACGATCACGCTGAAGGTCCGCGACGCGCAGCGCGACGACGACGTGACGTTCAACGTCGTGTTGCCGGCGGCGGCGGCGTCATGACGGCCGGCACAGGCGCCATGCCTGATTACTGGATGAGTTCCATACACGGAGAGGCTTCAATGCGAAAAGTCATGCTGTACTGGATGATGTTGCTGCTCGCGCCGCTTGCATCGGGCATCGCGAACGTTGCCCATGCGGGGCCCGCGAGCGAAGCGTCGGCGCCGGCAGCGGCCGCGCCCGCGGCGGCACGCGCCGACCGGCTGCCCGCCTATCAGCCGCGCTTCGGGCGCACGCGCCCGATCGTCGCCGTCGTCGGCGAAAACTACTATACCGAGCTGACCGACTACGTCGTTCCCTATGGCATCGTGGCCGAATCGGGCGCGGCGGATCTCGTCGCGCTCGCGACGAAGCCGGGCCCGATCCGGATGTTCCCGGCGCCGATGAACGTCATTCCGGACGAAACCACCGCGCAGTTCGACGAGCGCGTGCCGCAAGGGGCCGACTACGTGATCGTGCCGGCCGTGCATCGCGACAGCGATCCGGCGCTGCTTGCATGGGTGGCCGGGCAGGCGAAGAAGGGCGCGACGATCATCGGCGTGTGCGACGGCGTCTGGGTCGTTGCACGCGCGGGGCTGCTGGAAGGCCGCCGCGCAACGGGGCATTGGTACTCGATGAACGATCTGCGCAAGAAGTTCGCCGATACGCGCTGGGTCGACGGCAAGCGTTACGTTGCCGACGGCAAGGTCGTCACGACGACCGGCGTCACCGCGACGATTCCGGTATCGCTGGCGCTCGTCGAGGCGCTCGCCGGGCACGAACGCGCGCTGCAGGTCGCCGAGCGGCTCGGACGCCCTGCATGGTCGTCCGAGATCGCGACCGACCGCTTCAGTCTCGGATTGCCGGCGATGGCGACGATCGCAACCAACTATGTGTCGTTCTGGTCGCACGAGGATTTCGGTATCCCGATCGCGCCGGGCGTCGACGAAATTGCGCTCGTGCTCGAGGCCGACGCCTATTCGACGACGTTCCGCTCGACCGCCTACACGGTGGCCGCGAGCCGCGAACCCGTGCGCACCCGGCGCGGGCTGACGATCGTTCCCGATCGTGTGGCCGGCGTCGACGCGCCGACGCGGATGCTGTCCGCACCGGTCACGCGCTATCCGTTGCATGCGCTCGATGCATCGCTGAATGCGATCGCGTCCGAATTCGGCAAGCGCACGGCCGCCTGGGTCGCGCTACAGATGCAGTATCCGGGCTACTGAGCTGCGCATCGCAGCGTCCCCGTACGTCCTCTAGCCAGTCGGTTCTCCGCCCGTTCCGGGCGGGGGCCGCACTCGTCCCCGTCATTCCGTATTTGCCCCGGAGATTCCGATGCAGACGCATTCGATGGCGCGCCTGGGCGCCGCCGCGATCCTCGCACTCGCCTGCTGTACCGCGCACGCCGCGCCCGATCCGCAGCGCATCCTCGCCGCGAGCGATGCCGTTCGCAACCCGAGCGAACCGTTCACGCTGAATGTCACGCTGACCCAATACACCGATGGCAAGCAAACCGATTCGAACGCACTGACCGCCTATTCGCGGATCAACCCGGCGAGCGGCCAGTTTCGCAGCCTGATTCGATTCGCGGCACCGGCGCGCGATGCGAACAAGCTGATGCTCAAGAGCGGCAACGATCTGTGGTTTTTCGATCCGGCGAGCAAGGCGACGATCCGCATTTCGCCGCAGCAACGGTTGCTCGGGCAGGCGTCGAACGGCGACGTGGTCACCGTCAATTTCGCGCAGGGATATCGTGCGCAGGTCGAGGCGGAGGAGGATGTGCAGGACGGCGAGCGCCAGATGCGCCGCGCGTACCGGTTGAAGCTCGTCCAGAGCGTATCCGACATGACCTATCACTCGATCGAGATGTGGATCGATACGACGGATTCGCGCCCCGTGAAGGCACGTTTCTTCAGCGAAAGCGGCAAGCTTCTCAAGACGGCCTTCTATCGACGCTTTCAACAGCAGCTCGGCGCGTTGCGGCCGACCGAGATCGTGATCATCGACGGGCTCAATCCGAATCTCGTGACCGTGATGCGATACGCGGACTACGTGGCGCGGGAGATTCCGGATGCCTGGTTCCAGTCCGATTTCATGGCGCGTTTCCAGCCGGAATGATGACGCGAATCGGCATCGCCTGTATCGCGTTGGCCGGCATGGCGGGCGTATGCCATGCAAACGATGCGGAAGAGGCCGGACTCGCGCTTGCCGACGCGACGCCGGTGCAGAAGGTCGACGACGGCAAGTACCAGTTCAGTCTCGAACCCGGCTTGCGTTTCGCCACCCTGCGGCCGGGCGGCACGCGCACGGCCACGCGCCTGTCGCTCGACCTGAGTGCGCGCCATGCATTCTCGAACGGCTGGGGCGTCAGTTTCGCCGATCGACTCGACCTGAACGGTCCGTGGCGCTTCGACGGCGACTCGGGCGCGATCAATACGCTGAAGGAACTGTATGTGGACGGCCGCGTGGGCGGCGGCAGCACGCTGCTGCAGGCCGGCCGCGTCAATGTGCGGCTCGGTGTCGCCACCGGCTACAACCCCACCGACTTTTTCCGCGACAACGCGGTCCGTTCGGTGACGTCGGTGGATCCCGCGAGCCTGCGCGAGAACCGGCTCGGTACGGTGATGCTGCGCGGCCAGCAATTGTGGGCCGACGGTTCCGTCAGCGCGCTCGTCGCACCGCGGATCGCGGATCGCGCAACCGACGCGTCGTTCTCGCCGGACTTCGGCGCGACGAATCAGCGCACGCGCTGGATGCTCCAGTTCAGCCAGCGCGTCATCTCGGATCTGTCGCCGCAGATCGTGATCTACGACGACGGAAAGCCCGGCAGTTCGCCGCAGTTCGGCGTCAATCTGGTTCATCTCGTCAACAACGCGTGCGTCGGGTACGTGGAGTGGTCGGGCGGGCGAGGGCCGTCGACGCTTGCACGCGCGCTCGGGCAGCCGTACAGCGACGTCGCGTTCCGCTGGAAGCTCGCGACCGGCGCGACCTGCACGACGTCGCGCAATCTTTCCGTCACGCTTGAGTACGACCGGGACGGCGCCGCGCTCGATCGCGCGGGCTGGCAGGCGCTGCGCAATGGCGCGCCGGCCGGCTACGCCGCCTATCGAACGCTGGCGGCCGCCCAGCAGGACCCCACGACGCGCGACGGGCTCTTCGCGATGGTCAGGTGGCAGGATGCCTGGATCCAGCGTCTGGATCTGTCCGGTTTCGTCAGGTTGAACCTCGCCGATCGCAGCCGGCTCACCTGGCTCGAGGCGCGTTATCGCTTCGCCAGAACCGATGTCGCGCTGCAATGGCAGATCAATGCGGGCGCGTCGACGACCGAATACGGCGCGCTGCCGCAGTCGAATCTCTTTCAGTTGCTCGTCAAGCACTATTTGTAACGCGGGAACGGATGCCCGTACGTATCGCGTGACGGGCAGCACCGCCCGATTCGAGGAGAGGAAGCGCATGAAACGCTATGTGACGTCGGGCAACGATCTGCCGCAATGGCCGTCGCCGATCAGCCATGCCGTTGTCGCCAACGACACCTGCTATCTCAGCGGCCAGCTTTCGCTGGACGCCGACGGCCGCTACGTGCCGGGTACGCCGGCCGAAGAAGCGAGACGCGCGTTCGCGAACCTGTTCCGCGCGCTCGAAGCGGCGGGATTCAGCCCACGCGATCTCGTGTTCGTCGACATCGCATTCTCCGACATCGGCGCGCTCGCGGAAGTGAATGGCGTGTATGCCGATCTGTTTCCCGCGGATCGCCGGCCTGCGCGGACCGTCTATCAGGCGGCTGCGTTGCCGTTCGGCGGCCAGGTCAAGGTGATGGGCGTCGCCGTTCGCGACGCATCACGCTGACGGGCGGCGGCGCGGACGATCAGCGCTCGACGACAGGGCCGGAAAACGCACCGAGCAGCGCGACGAGCTGCCGCTGCTCGTCGTCCGACAATGCGATCCGCTTCAGTTCGCTATGCCCGATCGCGGCCGCGGGTGCGTCCGCGTAGTGGCGCATCACGGCGTCCAGCGACGCGAATTGACCCGTGTGCATGTACGGCGGCCGTAGTGCGACGTTGCGCAGGCTCGGCGTCTTGAATGCGCCGAGCATCTGCTGGTCGTCGGTCGAGATGAATTGCAGCTCCTCGCACTGCTCGGGCTTCGCGTCGCTGAACGGCCCCATGCAGTTGAATTCGTCGTGCAGCACCTTGTCGACCGCCGCCGCGCGACCGGTGTCGGCAGCCGTCCCGCTGCGCGGCGGTACGCCGATGTTGTGAAACTGACGGTCGCTCAGCATGGGCCCGGTGTGGCAGGTCATGCATTGGCCCTTGCTCACGAACAGGTGGAGGCCTGCCTTTTCGGTCGGGGTCAGCGCGGCCAGCTTGACCGGATCGCCGGTCCGGACGCCGTCGACATAGGTATCGAAGCGTGAAGGCCCGTACTGTAGCGTCGCTTCGTACGCCGCGATCGCCTTGCCGAGATTCGCGAACACGCGCGACACGTCGGTGCGGGTGCGTTCGTCGAGCCCCTGCCAGACAGCTTTCTCCGCGTCCGTACCGAGCGGGCCGCCGTCGCGCGGCAGCGCGCTCAGGTCGGGCAGCGGTCCGAACAGAGGCTCGTAGGCGTCGCGGTAGTGCTCGGCCAGCACATGGGCGGCGCGCAGCCGGGTGCCGCCGTGCTCGTTGTGATCCTCGATCGGCCCGATCGCCTGCGACCACAAGCTGTCCTTGCGGCCGTCCCAGAACAGCCACGGTGCATCGGTCGCGCCGACGACAGGCATCGTGCGGCGCACGCCGACGCCCACGCCGATCGCCAGCGGCCGCCCGTCTTCGAACTGGCGATCGGGGGCGTGGCAGCTCGCACAGGCGATCGCGCCGTTTCGGCTGAACCGGGGGTCGGAGAACAGACGCTTGCCCAGCTGCGCTGCCTGTGCGGACGTGGCCACGCGATTCGACGGGTCAACCTTGACGCCGGCGTTCGCGGGCAGGCGCATCGATTCGAGCTGCGCCCGTTCATCGGCGCGCCAGTGGTCAAGCGTGTCGGCGGTTTCCGCGATCGCGTCGGCCCGATGCCCGGGCCACGCGGTCCAGACGAGCAGGGCGCCGATCATCGAGGCAGCCGCGAGCCCGTAGTGCGTGCGGGACGGCCGTCGCACGCGACGGCCGGAATCACGCCATCGCATCGATCGTGCGCGATGCCGGCAGCAGTGCGCGCGCATTGCCCGACATCAGCCACTTGCGTTGTACCGGCGCGACTGCCGCGAGCGGGCCGTCGGGCGCGAGGAACTGCTCCATGACCTTGCGATGGCCGCCCGAGTTGCGAAAGACCGGCCAGTCGGTGCCGAACAGAATCTTGTGATTGATGTTCATGCGGAACAGCTCGGCGAGCGCGACCGACCACCCCTGCGGATGCTGGGAGCCGAGAAACGCGCTGACGTCGAGATACACGTTGGGCCGATACGCGCACTGTCGCGCGCAGGCGTCGACGTGATGAACGGCGCCGTGCGCCAGGATGAAGTTCACGTCGGGGAAATCGAACGCCGCGCGGTCCAGCAGATCGGGGTGCGAGTACGCGAACTCGAGCGCCGGGCTGGTCGGACCCACGTGCAGAAGAACCGGCAAGCGATGGGCGCGACAGATTTCGTACAGCGGGTAAAGGCGCTTGTCGCTGGGGCTGTAGCCGCAGGGCGGGTACAGTTTCAATCCGGAGAAGCCGTACTCGGTCACGCCTTTCTCGAACAACGCGACACCGTCCGCTCCCCAGCGCGGATCCATGCCGCCGAATACGTGAAAGCGCTCGCCGTGACGCTGCAGGATCGCATGATGCTCGGCATACATCTCGGCGATCGTGAGATCGCTTTTCATCACGTACGTGAAGTCGGGCAGCAACAGCACGGCCTGCCCGATGCCGGCCGACGTCATGTCGGCCACGAGTGCATCGCCGAAGTGGTCCTGACTTTGCGCGAGGTAGGTATCGAGCAGTTCCGATCGCGATTTCCGTATGCCGTTGGCGACGAGCCGCACATGAATGTTGGCGCAGAATCCCTCGAGGAACGCCGTGGGAATGAAGCGCGTCGATGCGATGTGGCAGTGCGAGTCGATGATCGGCCCGGTGTAGAGGGCGTCGCTCATGCCGATGCGCTGGCGGCGGTTCGGTTGGCGTCGCGGCCCATGAGCATGCCGAGCGCGCGTTCCTTGAGGTCCGCCACGCGCTGCATCATGAAGTGGCCGGCATGGACCTTCCCGTTCGCACGGGCGTAGTCCGGCAAGGTGCCCCACGTCTGAAAGCCGTAGTGTTCCCATACGCGATGAGCGGGCGTGCCGTCTCGCACGTCGAGCGTCACCAGTTCGACATTGTCCCGATCGCATTGCAACGCGATCTCGACGAACGCGGCAGGCAGCACGCCGCCGCCGCGACAGGCGTCGTGGATCATGCCTTTCGCGAGATCGGTGATATGGCGGTTGTTGGGATTCACGTTGCGGCGCAGCGTGCACAGGCCGATCAGTTGCCCGGTGTTCGCGAAGATCGTCAGCAGGCGAACCTTCTCCGCGGCGAGATTCGAGCGCAGTTCGTCGAGATAGTGGTCCGCTTCCGCGTCCGTGATGGTCTCGGCGAAGCCGATGATCGGCGCGCTTTCGCTCGTGCGCCGCATCAGTTCGACGATCTGCGCGCCGAGCGCATCGTCGACGCCGTTGGTCCAGCGATACGTGACGTGTGTGATGTTGGCCTTCGGCAACGCGATCGGATACCGTGCGCCGTCGGCAAGCAAGGTGCGGATGGAGTCGTTCATGGGTGTCCCTGGGTCACGTGGTTTCGAGGGCCACTGCGCTTTCGGCGCGTGGCGGTGTCGCGGAGGTGCACAGGTCGTCGAGCACGGCCTGGAGGCCGTGATCGATCAGCCACTGATCGTCGTAGATCGTGTCGAGATACTTGGTACCGCTGTCGGGGAACACGAGCACGATGTTGGCCGGGCCTTGCAGGGTGGCGACGTAGCGGCGTGCGGCCTGCGCGATCGCGCCGGACGAGCCGCCGAGCAGCAGGCCTTCGTCGAGCGCGAGGCGGCGGCAGCCGATGAACGCATCGCGATCGACGATCCGCATCGTGTCGTCGACGAGGTGGATCAGGATGTTTCCGGGCTGAAAACTGAGCCCCGCGCCGTTCTGCAGATGCGGCCGGTACGTGCCGCCGAACACGACCGAGCCGTCGGGCTCGACGCCGATCACGCGGGTTGCGGGATCGCGCTCCTTCACGTAGCGGGCGATTCCGCTCAGATGGCTGCCGGTGCTGGCGGACACGATCACGGCGTCGAGCCGGTCGGCGAGCTGCGAGACGATTTCGGGCCCGGTCGAGTAATAGTGAGCGTCGATCGCGGCCGGATTGTTGTATTGATCGAGGTTCACGCAGTTCGGCACGCTCGCGGCGATCGCTTTCGCGACCGCAATGCGCTTGCGCTGATAGCTGCCCGTTTCGTCGGGGTGTTCGACCATCTCGACCTCGCCGCCGAATGCCCGCACGAGATTGGCATTCGTCTTCGGTGTCTTCGGGTCGAGCACGCAAATGAAGCGATAGCCGCGCGTGGCGCACAGCATCGCCAGCGCGTGTCCCATGTTGCCGGACGTCGATTCGACGATCGACCAGCCCGGCTTGAGACCGTGGTCGCGCTCGGCCTGGCGCAGCAACTGAAGCGCGCTCCGGTCCTTGACGCTGTTGCCGGGGTTGTAGCACTCGAGCTTTCCGTACACGCGGATTTTCCTGTGCTCGTTCGACAGGCTTTTCAGATACAGCAGCGGCGTATCGCCGATCAGTTCGACAAGGCTGTTTGCGTACATTCGAAATCTCCGACCAGCGGGTTGGCATTGGCTTGCGCGTCGTTCGCGAGCGGCACGACGCGATCGGCCGCGTGGGATCCGGCTTGCTGCCACAGTGCGACTTTAATGATCGATGCCCCGGGCCTGTAACTGTCCGAACGGGCATCGGAAGGCTCGTGCGTCACAGTTCGCCCGACTCCATTTCCATCTCCATTTCGACACGGTCGGCCGCCGGGACGATTCGCAGTCTCGGATGCGGCAGTGAGTCGGCTGTCACGGCCGGAGCGTCGACGAAAGTGCCGACGAGCCTTGCCAGGAGCGCCGCATTCTGATGAACCATGTGATGACTGCCGCCTTGAAGCTCGACCTGGATCGGACGAAGCTGTGCCGACGTAATGGCTCGCGCGCGGATCGCGCACGTCATTTCGTCGTATTCCCCGGTCACGAGCAGCGCAGGGATGCCGGCGATCGACGCGTCGCGTTCGGCCTCGATGCGGTGCGCGCGGAAATTCAGCAATTGCCCGCTGTACTCGATCATGTTCGCCGCCGACACGAACGGCGCGTGCAGCCAGTGACGGGTCGCGGAATCGGGTAGCGCGAACATCGACGCATGGCCGCCTTCGAGCGCGTCGTTTCGCGCCCGCTTGTCCAGAAGCCCCGTCATCGATCTGGCCATGCTGTCCGCGGCCTTCGGCATGCGCGCGACGAGGGAGCACATCGTGTTGAGATTGTTTTCGTAGGCGCTGTCCGCGCCGTCGTAGTCCTGTGCGCCGGCAAACGACGGGGCGATCAGGCTCATCGACGCGATGCGGCCGGGCAGGGCGCGGGCGAGCGCCAGCGCATATCGGGCGCCCCCGCACCAGCTCGCGACATGAATCGCGTCGATTCCCTCGACGTCGAGCAGTTCAGTCACGCTTCGCGCATAGCGCTCAGGCGCATCGGGGCCCGAATAGTACGCGCGTGTCAGTCCTGCGTCGGCCGGCGCATCGCCCGTGTCGTCCGCCAGATAGAGCGAGAAATCCGGCGCCAATCCGGCCGCGAAGTCGTGCCACACGTCGTGCGGGATGCCGAATGCGTTGATCAGTAACATGGCGCGGGGGCCGCGCCCGGCACTCAGGTACGCGTGCCCGCTGCCGGTCGTGATCCGGCGCGCGGACGGCAGGTCGACAAATCGGGGCGCGTCGCGCCGTTCGTGCCGGGCGGCGTGAGCGGCGACGCGCGCGGCGACCCGGCCCTGCCAGTCGAAGCCGTCGCAGCGCAGCCGGTGAGACGGGATGCCGGGCGGCGGCACGTGCGCGCCGTCCGCGTACCCGAGCATCCGTTCGGCATGCTTCAGATTCGTTTCGAGCAGCGCGAGAACGGCGTCCGGTTCGGCCTCGGCAGCATCGGTTCGGGTCCGAATCGGCACCCGTCGCGCGACGGTTTCGGCGAGCTCGCGCCACGCAATGCGCCGCTCGCCATGCACGACGTGAAGACCGGGCGACGCTTCCGTCGCAAGCCACGCAAGTACGGCTTCGGCCGTCAGCAGGCAAGCCGCGCCGGCAGCGTCGGCAGGCAACGCCAGCGGCGCTTGCTCGAAGTACGTATCGATACGGCGGCGTACTTCGAACACGGTGTCGGCAACCGCGTCGGCGAGCGTGTCGACGGACGATAGCGATGACGCGTCCGCGTCGCCGAAGGCCGTCGTGCCATCGGCGAGCGCATCGCCGAGCACGACGATGCATGCGTTCGCGACGGATGCCGCCGCGACGTCCAGCGCGGCCGAAAGGGTTCGGGGCAACGACGCGAATTCGCGTGTGCGACGAAGGTCGGGATCGTCGATCCCGATGGCGAGCCGCCCGGAACCGGATGCGTTCAATGCCTCGCGCAGTTTCGCGAGGCGTGCGTACGTGCCGGGTTCCGTCGTCGCATTGCCGTCGGCCGCCGCGCGCAGCGCGTCGAGGTCGCCGGCATCCAGCAGGCAGACGCGGTCGTAGCCGCCGGCCGACGGCATCATGCGTGCATCGAGCGGATGATCGTTCATCGTCATCTCGTTACGCTTTCACGGACAACAGCATTTCCACCAGATCGACCGCGTCGCCGATGGTTTCGAGGTTCGCGACCTGTTCCGTATGCGATGCAAAGCTGACGCCGAGCCGATCCTCGGTCAGCGCCATTAGCGACAGCAGCGAAATCGAATCGAGCATCAGATCCGATGTGAGCGACGTTTCCCGCGTCAGCATGTCCGGCGCGATATCGAGCGCGGCAATCTGCGGAATCAGTTCGGTAAGCGTAGCGAACACGGTCGCGTGATCGTCCATCGGATTCTCCAAGTGCCGTAGGGGTTCCGCTTTATAGCGTCATGCCATCGCACTGCCTACCTGCACTGACGTACAGGGTTGGCGTACACGCGAGACACTCGCCCGAACGGACAGGTTTCAGCCTTGAAAGCCGCCATTACATTGCCGGTTACCTCACCGACAGGGAACGATCATGACCCTCACTAACGAAGCCGTGCTGATGGACAAAGCGACGTTTTCCCGCGCGCTGCGCGACACGCTGGACGAGCAGCTCACGCTCGATCACCCGATCTTCGCGGAGTTGTTTACGCCTCAGAAAAACTGGCGGTTGCTGAAGATCATCACGCTCGAGGGTTACCAGATCACCCGGTACTTTCTCGAGTACATCGAGAATCTGTACTTCCGCTGCCCGTTTCCCGACCACAAGCGCCGGCTGCTGTACAACCTGTTCGAAGAGGAAACCGGGCGCTTCTCGAAAACGAAGAACCATGTCGAGCTCATGGAAGACTTCATTCGCGCGCAAAACATCAGCGACGAGGAGCGCGATGCATGGACGCCGTCCGCGGCCACGCGTGAATTGATCGACTATCGCCTCGAGAACTGCAAGGGCGAGGGCACCTACCATATCGGCGCCGCCGCGGTGATGATCGCGAGCGAAGGGCAGAGCCTGGAAACCCGCGCGGGCGACGCGCGCCACTCCATTCTGGCGAAGTGCTACGGGCTCACCGAGGAGGACACGCGGTTTTTCTCGGTTCACCAGAAAGAGGACGTCGCGCACGTCGCCGAGGGCATCTCGCTCGTGACCGACCTGTGCACGACCGCGCAGATGCAACAGGAAGCGCTGTTCGCGGTGCGCCACACGTGCAAGCTGTTCTGGAACATGTACGAGAGCGCCGCGCAAAAGTACTACGCGTCCGCGGAGGGCGTCGCGCACGCTTGACGGGAAAACGCCGATGATGACCTTCGATGATCTCGTCGCGCGTTTGCGCGGCAGCAGTCATACCCTGACCTTCGTCGACGACAAGGGCGCCGAAACCGTCCGGACCTTTCACGACTTGTTCGAGGACGTGCTCGCCACGGTCGAGCGCGGCAAGGCGATCGGCCTCGTACCGGGCGCGCGCGTCGGCATCGCGGCGCCGAACGGCTATCCGTGGATGGTGTGGGATCTCGCGTGCATCGAGCTCGGCTGCGTGTCGGTCGCTTTCCCGAACGACGGCCTGCCCGACACGTGCGGCGCGTTGATCGAGCGCTACCGGCTGAGCGCGCTGGCCGTCGACGCTCGATGGCTCGATGCCGCCGAGACGATCGGCGGGCGGATCGTGGACATCGATCCGGCCGGCCGCGGCGATTCGCACACGCGTATCGAGCCGGTGCGCGTCGAGCATGCGCCCGATACCCATTCGCTCGTGTTCAGTTCGGGCACGACGGGCCGGACCAAGGGGCTCGTGATGAGCCGCGGCGGCACCGCGCACCTGCTCGGTCTGTATGGCGACGCATTCGGCGTCGCGCCCGGCGAGCGATTCCTGACGTTCCTGCCGTTCGCGAACTATCAGCAACGGATGACGTACTACTTCTGCCTGTATCACGGGATCGATCTCGTGTCGGTGCCGTTCCACGGGCTCTTTCCGGGGCTCAAGCGGCACCGGCCGACGTTCGTGATCGCGCCGCCGGTGCTGTACGAGACGCTGCATACGCTGGCGCGCGCGGCTGCCGGGCCCGGCAGCGACGCATCGACGCTCGCCGAGCGGCTGAGCGCGCTGACCGGCGGCAACATCCGCTACATGGTCACCGGGATGGCGCCGATCAAGCGCGCGGCGCTCGATTTCTTCTGGGATTGCGGGATCGAGCTGTACGAGGCATTCGGGATCACCGAAGCCGGCATGGTCGCGTGGAACAAGCCGGGACACGTGCGCGTCGGTACGGTCGGCCAGCCGGCCGAGCCCGGCAGCGTCTCGTTGCTGGAAGACGGCGAAGTCGTCGTCACGCGAAACGCCCTGCTGTCGCTCGGCTACTTCGATGCGCCGGAAGAGGATAGTCGCGCGACCTTTATCGCACCGAATGCGGTCGCGACCGGCGACATCGCCGAGTTCGACGGCGACGGTTTTTTGCGCGTCGTCGGCCGCAAGAAGGACGCGATCATCACGAGCAACGGCGAGAAATTCCATCCCGAGCCGATCGAGGCGCTGCTGTATCGCGATCCGCGTGTCGACGTAGCTGTCGTGATGGCGGGCCCGCAGGCGGGGCTCAGTGTCGTCATCGCGACGCGCCGGCCGGACGATCCCGAAGTCACCGACGCGCTGCGCGAGCTCGTCCGCGCGGTCAACGGCACGCTGCCGGCACAACGGCAACTGGTGAAGGTGATTTTCACCGACCGCGCATTCGACGTCGAAAGCGGATTGCGCACGCGCAACCTCAAGCTCAATCGCCGCGCGATCGCGGACGCATTCCTGCGAGACGCGTGAGATCACACCCGTGCGCGGGCTGCCGCGGTCGCGCGGCGGCTCGTACGGACCTCATTCTGGACACACCATGACGACGCATCCGAATCCGAACGTGTTTCAGATGGAAGTCGAACCGACCTCCATCATCGAGACCCTCGCCCATCACACCGAGCGGGGCCCCGATCGTGTCGCGCTGACCATCCTGCGCGACGGCGAAGCGATCGAAAGCGAAAGCACGTTCGGCGATCTGCATGCCGGCATGATGCGGGTTGCGCGCGGACTCGCGCAACTGACCGAGCCCGGCGCGCGCGTGCTGCTGCTGTTGCCGACGAGCGCCGAGTTCGTCTGCACCTTCTATGGATGTCTGGCATCGGGGCGCGTCGCCGTGCCGGCCTATCATCCGCAACAGGTACGCAAGGTCGCGCAATGGGCCAAGCTGCACGCGATTGCCGACAATTGCGGCGCGACGCTGATCGTCGCGCCGGCGACGTCGATCGCTACGCTCGAGACCCTGCGCGCGACGCAGCAGCTTTTCACCGGCTGTCAGCTCGTCACGTACGAGGCGCTCGTCGAGGCGGGCGCGCGGGATACGTCGGCGTTGCCGCGGCTGCCGGCGTCGGACGATATCGCTTTCCTCCAATACACGTCCGGATCGACGGGCACGCCGAAGGGCGTGATGATCACGCACGGCAACATCATCGACAATCAACGGTCGATCGCCACGCTGATGCAGCATGATCGCGACACGCGCATGCTGTCGTGGCTGCCGCTCTATCACGACATGGGACTGTCCATGCCGTTGCAGCTCGCGTCGATCGGGCTGTCCGTCGTGCTGATGTCGCCCGTGGCGTTCGTCCAGCAGCCGGGCCGATGGTTGCGCGCGATTTCCGCGCACCGTGCGACGACGTCCGGCGGGCCGAATTTCGCGTATGCGTTGGCCGCCGCCGCGCTCAACGGAACCGACGACGGGGCGCGGCTCGATCTGTCCAGCTGGCGCGTCGCCTTCTGCGGCGCGGAGCCGATTCATCGCCAGACCGTCACCGATTTCATCGACGCCGCACGCCCGCACGGCTTCGCGCCCGGGTCGTTCTATCCGTGCTACGGGATGGCCGAGGCGACGCTGATCGTGTCGGGTGTGCCGTGTGGCGAAGGCGCCTACTATCTGGACGTCGATAACGTGAAGCTCGCCGCGGGCATCGTCGAACCGGTTCGGCCCGGCGACGCGAACGCGAAGAGTCTCGTGTCGTGCGGCGGCACGCCGCCCGGCACCGAAATCCGGATCGCGGGCACCGATGGCCGGCCGGTGGCCGACCCGAACGGTGTCGGCGAGATCTGGGTGCGCGGCGGCGCGATCGGCGTCGGCTACTACGGCAACCCTGAAGCGACGCGCTCGACGTTCGGCGCGCACTTCGACGACGAACCCGGCGCCGAACCCGACGCACGTCCGTTCCTGCGCACGGGCGACCTGGGCGCGATCGTCGACGGCCGCCTGTACGTGACCGGCCGCGTGAAGGACATGTTGATCGTTCGCGGGCGCAATCTGTATCCGCAGGATATCGAGGCGTGCGTGCAGGACGCCGTGCCGGCGTTGCGCCGCGGGTGTGGCGCCGCCGTATCGGTGCAGGCGGACGGGGAAGAGAAGCTCGTGATCATCCAGGAGGTCGGTCGCACCGCGCGCCGGACGATGGATCTCGACGCAACGCTGCGCGCGATGGTGGTCGCGATCGGCGAGGACTTCGGCGTCACGCCGCACGCGATCGTGCTGGTCGAGCCGGCGACCATCGAAAAGACCTCCAGCGGCAAGATCGCGCGCGCGCTGTGTCGCCGTGCGTATCTGCAAGGCGAGTTGCGCGCCGTCGCCAGCTGGACCGACGGCGCCTATGCGAAGGATGCCGGCGCTTCGCGGGACGGCGCGGTGGCGCCGACCGTTTCCCCGGCCTCGACCCTTTCCGGACCGATGCTGCTCGAGCGCGAGATCGCGGACCGTATCGTACGGATCGTCGCCGAGCGGCTCAGGATCGCCGAGACGCAGGTGTCGCGCACGGCCGCATGGGTCGAGATGGGATTCGATTCGATGAGCGCGCTCCAGTTTTCGTTGAAGGTGCAGCACGCGATCGGGCTGACGTTCGACGCGGCCGTGCTGTGGGACTGTTCGAACGTCGAGCAGCTTGCGGCGCACCTGGCGCGGATGCAGGGCGCGGCGGATGCGTTGCGATCGAGCGACGCCCCCGCGTCGGCCGCCCCGCACGCGGGTTCCGCGCCGGTCGACGGCGGCGCCGAGGCGCCGCACACCGCGGAGCAGCTTGCGGCGCTCTCCGACGAGCAGGCCGAAGCGCTGCTGCTCAAAGCGCTGCAGCGCTGAGCGCATCCCCCGGCAGTCCCGTTCCGCGAACGTCTGGAGTTGTACACATGATCGAGTCCAATCGGGCGCCTGCCGCGCCCCTTACCCCCGTGAAGCAGGCGCTGCTGAAGATAGACGCGCTGCAACGCGAACTCGCGCAGACGCGCAGCGCGATGAACGAGCCGATCGCCATCGTCGGCATGGGCTGCCGCCTGCCCGGCGGCGCGGATTCCGCCGACGCGCTCTGGTCGATGCTCGCGGCCGGCACCGACGCCGTCGGCCCCGTGCCTGCCGACCGATGGACCGATGCGGTCTACGATCCGCGGCCGGGCCGTCGCGACACGAGCTACAGCAGGCATGGCGGGTTCATCGACGACGTCGATCGTTTCGACGCGGGATTCTTCGGCGTGTCGGAGCGCGAGGCCCCGCACATCGATCCGCAGCAGCGGCTGCTGCTCGAATGCACGTGGCGTGCACTCGAAGACGCCGGCTTTTCGCGAGAAACGATCGCGTCGTACCGAACCGGCGTGTTCGTCGGCTCGTCGGTCGACGACTACGCGCGTGTCAGCGAGAGCGTGTCGGGCGACGCGCTCAGCTATGCGCAGACGTCGCTCGGGACCGCGCGGCCGTTCGCGGCCGGACGCATTTCCTATCTGTTCGGATTTCATGGCCCGGCGCTGCATCTCGACACCGCGTGCTCGTCGTCGCTCGTCGCCGTTCATCTGGCGTGCCACAGCCTGCGCACCCGCGAGTCCGATGTCGCATTCGCGGGCGGCGTCAACCTGATGCTGTCGCCGGAGATGACGATCGCGCTGAGCGAGCTTCAGGCGCTGTCGCCGAGCGGTCGCTGCCGGACCTTCGACGCGGCCGCCGACGGCTACGTGCGCGGCGAAGGCTGCGGCGTCGTCACGCTGATGCGGCTGTCCGACGCGCGCGCGCAGGGCAGGCCGATCCGGGCGGTGATCCGCGGCTCCGCCGTCAATCACGACGGGCGCAGCAACGGGATGACGGCACCGAACGGCCGTGCGCAACGCGACGTGATCCGCGAGGCGCTCGAGCACGCCGGCGTATCGCCGGCCGACGTCGATTACGTCGAGGCGCACGGCACCGGCACGCCGCTCGGCGATCCGATCGAGCTGCGTGCGCTCGAGGACGTGTACTGCCGAGATGCGAATCGCACCGGCGACCTGTACGTCGGCAGCATCAAGACGAATATCGGGCACCTCGAGTCGGCCGCCGCGGTCGCCGGGCTGATGAAGGTCGTTTGCGCGCTGCAAAAGGGCGAACTGCCGCGGCACCTGCATTTCGATACGCCGACCGCGCACGTCGACTGGCATGCCAACCGCATTCGCGTCGCGACCGAGCATGCGGCATGGCCGTCGTCGCGACCGGGCCGGCGCGTGGCGGCGATCAGCTCGTTCGGCATGAGCGGCACGAACGCGCATCTGATCGTCGAGGCGTGGGAGGAGGCGCGCGCTGCGGAACCCGATGCGGACGTCGCGCCAGCCGGGCACGCGCGTCACGACATCTGGCCGTTGTCCGCACACACGGCGCCGATGCTGAAGCAGACGATCGAAGACTGCGCGGCGCACGTGCGGGCACACGCATCGTTGGCGCCCGACGCGGTCGCCAGCGCGCTGCGCGTCGCGCGCGACAGTCATCGGCATCGCGTGGCGATCGTCGCGGATTCTCGCGACGCGCTGCTCGATGCGCTGTCGGACGCGGCGCGGGCCACGGCCGTCTTGGGCGGGCAGCCCGGCGGCGCGCGCGACCGCCTTGCGTTCCTGTTTACCGGCCAGGGCGCGCAGCGCGCCGGGATGGCTCGGCAGCTCTATCGGGACTTCGCGCCGTTTCGAGACGTATTCGACGCGTGCGACGGTCATATCGAGGCGCAAGGAGAACTGTCGCTCGCGGATGTGCTGTGGGGCGACCATCAGGACCGGATAGACGATACGCGTCACACGCAGCCCGCGATGTTCGCGCTCGAAGTCGCGCTCGCGCGCTTGTGGATGCACTGGGGCGTCGTGCCCGACGTCGTGATGGGCCACAGCATCGGCGAGTACGCGGCTGCGTGCATCGCCGGCGTGTTCTCGATCGAGGACGGCTGCCGCCTCGTGGCGGCGCGCGGGCGCTTGATGGATACGCTCACCGCGCCGGGCCGCGCGCTCGCGGTGTTCGCCAGCGTGCGTCACGTTGCCGATGCCGTGCGCGACTACCCCGGACGGGTCGCGATCGCCGCGGACAACGCACCGGAGAGCGTGTTGGTGTCTGGCGACCCGGACGCCATCGAATCGATCGCGCGGCTGTTCGCGTCGCGCGGCATCGCGACGAAGGCGCTGGCGGCATCGCGCGCATTCCATTCGCCGCTGATGGAGCCGATGCTGGCCGAATTCGGCGCGGTCGCCGCGACCGTGCGGTATCGCGCGCCGGCGATTCCGATCGTGTCCAACGTGACGGGGCGATTCGAGGCCGAGCGCCTGTGCGACCCCGCGTACTGGGTCGAGCATGTCCGGGCCACGGTGGCCTTCCGCGCGGGTGTCGGCGCGCTCCTCGACGACAAGGTGACGACGCTCGTCGAGATCGGGCCCGGCAAGACGCTGTCGAGCCTCGTCACCGCATGCATGGCGGAGCGGGCAGACCGTGACAACGTGATCGCGCTGCCGTCGATGAACAGCGACGGGCGCGAGACCGAGCAGTTGTTGCGCGCATTGGGCCATGTCTACATGTTCGGCCGTCGTGTCGACTGGCATGCGTACGAGCGCTCCCGCACCGGTGTGCCGATGCGGCAGGCCGCGCGCCGCGGCGTGCTGCCGCCGTACCCGCTCGAAGCATCCCGTTACTGGGTGAATGCGCGGGAGCCGGCGCAGCGGGCGCACGTGCTGACGCGCGCGGCCGACCCGCGTCGGGCCGCCGATCGCGGCGTGCTGGGCCGGCGCCTCGCGATCCCGGGATCGGACCCGCGTCGCTACGAGAGCCAGGTGTCCGATCGGCATCTGCCGTTTCTGGGCGGGCACCGGGTGCATGGGCAACTCGTTTTCCCGGCGGCAGGGTTCGTCGAGGCGCTGCTCGATGCCGCATCGCGACGCGATGGCGCCGACGCGGCATCCGCGGCCGGCCGCTGGCTCGTCGCGCAAGCGGTGTCGTTCGATCACGCGCTCACGCTGGAGCCGGGCAAGGCGGTGACGTTCGGCACCGTCGTGCACGCGGCCGGTGCCGAACAGCCGGGCGACGAAGGCGCGCGGATCGACATTCACGCGTGTCACGACACGGCCGCCGCCGAGCCCGAATGGACGCTGCAATGCGCCGCGCGGATCGGGACGGCGCACGTCGTCCCCGACGTGCCGGCGCTCGACGCATGGCGCGCGCAATGCCGCGACGCGTTGCCCGTCGACGGCTTCTACGCGCGCTTGCATGCGACCGGCCTCGCGTATGACGGCGCGTTTCGCTCGATTCGCGCGCTGTCGCGAGGCGGCGATGCGGCGCTGGTCCGAATCGACATGGAGCCGGATGGCACGGACGACCTCGTCCGCATCGTTCATCCGGCGCTGCTCGACAATGCGTTTCAGGCCGTCGCGGGCGCGCTGTGGGATGCGGAGCTGAACACCGCCTTCGTGCCGAGCGGCATCGAACGGATCGCCTGCTTGCCGATGGCCGGCGTGCGTGCGGCGTGGTGCGCGGTGCGAGCCCGGGTGAAGCGAAGCCTGGCCACCGCGGATCTCTGGTTATACGACGACGCGGGCTGCTGCGTCGCCGTCGTCTCCGGACTGCGGCTGATGGCCGTCGACTCGCGCCGATTTCAACCGGCCGCGCGGCCTGTCGCGCTGAACACGCTCGTCTGGCGCCCGCTTGCGCTCACGCATGAAGCGGCCGGCGCACGCGCGAACGTCGTGCTGATCGGCAACGGTTCCACACTGGATGCGATGCTGCCGCGTGCATGTGACGGCGCCGGCGACGCATGTGCGATCGCGGCGCTGCCGGCCAACGACTCGTTCGACGGCGAGGACGGCGCCCGGCGCATTCGCGCCGCGCTCGACGAGGCGCTCGCAGGCCTGGATGCGCGACCCACCGTGCTGCTCTACACGTGGCCGTCAATCGACGATGCGACATCGGAAGACGAGCTCGCCGCTGTCGGCGCAGCTTACCGGCGTTTCGCGAACGTCTGGCGCGAAGTGCAGTCGGCCCGCTGGCCGGAGGGCCCGCCGACCGTATGCATCGTGACCCAGGCGGCGCAGCGCGTGCCGGGTATCGACGTGCGCGTGTCGCCGTTTCAGGCGGCCGCCTGGGGCATCGCCCGCAGCCTGATGCACGAGAGCGGCGACATGCCGGTGTTGGCGGTCGATCTGCCGGCGCCGGACGCGACGTCGTGCGTGAACGCGCTGGCTGCGCTGGCGGGCGCCGCGCAGAGCGGCGAGACGCAGTTCGTGTCGCATGGCGACGCCGTATACGTCCCGCGGCTCGTCGCACGCGACGCCGGCGCGGCGCAACCGCTCGCGCGCGGCGCCTATCTGGTGACGGGCGGGCGCGGTGCGATCGGCACGCGGGTGATCGAGCAGTTGATCCGCAACGGCGTGCCGAAGATCGTGTCGGCCAGCCGTCAGTTGCCCGCCGACAGCGAACGCGCACGGCTGGCCTCGATCGCCGAGGCGCACGGCACGATCGTCGAATTCGTGGCGGCCGACGTCGCCGCGGCCGCCGACGTGCACGCGCTCGTCCATGCGCTCGAGGCGGATTCCGCGCATCCGCTCGTGGGCGTCCTGCATGCGGCGGGCATGCTGGATGACGGCCTGCTTGCCACCCAGCCGATGACCGACGTATTGAAGGTGCTCGCGCCGAAAGTCGCGGGAACGTTGAATCTGCATCGCGCGACCGCGCATCTGCCGCTGCGGCACTTCGTGTCGTTTTCGTCGATCGTGGCCTGCATCGGCTCGCCGGGACAATGTGCGTACGCCGCCGCGAACGCCTACGTGGACGCGCTGACGGCGTTGCGCAACCAGGACGGCCTGCCCGGACACACGATGAACTGGGGCCTGTGGGGCGGCAACGGGATGGTCGATCAGCTCGACGCGCGGCAACTGCGCCGCATCGCATCGTTCGGCCTCGAGCCGATCGAGCCGGACGTCGCCTTGCGCCTGTTCGACACGCTGGTGGCCGAGCCCGACGGGCAGACGCAGATCTGGAGCGTGGACGTCGATACGTTGATCAAGCGCAGCCCGAGCCGGGCGATGGGGACGCTGTTGTCCGCGCTCGTGCCGGCGGCGCCGCCGGCGAATCGCCCGGCCGGTGCCGGCCCCGACTTGCGCGAGCGCATCGCGGGGTTGCCGGACGACGCGCGCATGCAGGTGCTGCGCGGACACCTGACCGATGCGATCGCCGCGACCCTGCATACGTCGACCGAGCGGATCGCGCCGGATATCCCGCTGATCGAGCTCGGGCTCGATTCGCTGATGGCCGCGGAATTCCGCAATGCATTGCGCGGCGAGCTGGGCGTCGACGTCCCGTTCGGACGATTGCTCGAAGGCGCGACCATCGACGACGTCGTGCGCACCATCGTGGCGACGCTCGATCGCGGCGAGCCGCGGGCGCTCGATGGCACATCGCCGCCGCGGGCCGCGGACCGGATCGACGTGGTGTCCGCAGAAGCGACGTTCGGCGTGGAAATGGAAGGAGGAGAGCTGTGAGCTCGATCGAATTCATCAACGAACTGGCCGGGCGCGGAATCGAGCTGTGGACCCAGGACGGCAAGCTGCAATACAAGGCGCCGAAGGGCGCCGTGACACCTTCGCTCGTCGACGAGCTGAAGACCCACAAGGCGACGCTCATCGCGCTGCTCGAGCAGTTTGCGGGAACGGCGGGCACCTACCCGCTTTCGTTTGCGCAGAAGTCGCTCTGGTCGCTCCATCAGCTCAATCCCGACAGCGCGGCATACAACGTGACATACGCGACGCGTCTCGACGACGACGTCGACCTATCCGCGCTGCGCCGCTGCGTCGACTATCTGATCGCGCGCCACCCGATCCTGCGCACCGCGTACCGCGTGATCGACGGCGAGCCGCGTCAGCAGGTAGGGTCGCAAGCGCGCGCCCAGTTCTCGGTCGATCGCGTGTTCGTGGCCGACGAAGCCGCGATCCGCCGGTGGATCGACGAAGAGTCGAATCGCCCGTTCGACCTGACGCAGTCGCCGATCCGCCTCAAGCTGCTGCTGAACGAACACGACGGCGCCGACGCGATTCGCGTGGTGCTGCTGTTGAACGTTCACCACATCGCCGCCGATTTCTGGTCGCTCGAGATCCTGCTCAACGAGCTGCGCGCGCTTTACCGGCTCGCCTGCGCGGGGGAGCCGCTGAAGTTGCCGCCTCTGCCGGTGCAGTACAAGGATTGTGTCGAACACGAGCGCGCGCGGCTCGACGGGGCGGACGGCGAGCATCTCGCGGCGTTCTGGCGGCGCGAGCTGGCACACGGATTTCCGGTGTTGAGCCTGGCGACCGACCGGTTGCGCCCGCCGCGCAAAACCGAGCATGGCCGCATCTACGACCGGCCGCTCGGAGTGGCGCTTTCGCATCAGGTGCGCGACACGGCCAGGCTGCTGCGGGTGACGCCGTACATGCTGCTGCTCGCCGTCTATCAATTGCACCTTCACCTTCATACCGGGCAGGCGCGATTGATGATCGGCGCACCGACTTCCGGGCGCAATGCGCCGGGCAGCGAAAGCGTGGTCGGTCATTTCGTGAACACGGTCGTGCTCGCGTGCGAAGTCCGGCCCGAGGATTCGTTCGACGCGCTGCTGCGACGCACGCGCGACATGATGCTGCGCGTGCTCGATCACCAGGATTATCCGTTTCCGCTGCTGGTCGATGCACTGCGTCCGGCGCGCGATCCGAGCCGATCGCCGATCTACCAGGTGATGTACAACTGGAACCAGGCTCGCGGCGATTTCGCCGCCGAAGGCGGGAGCGGCGCGCCGTTCTATCGCGAACGCCTCGCCGCATCGAGCACCGGTACGCGCGGAGCGACACACGACCTGACGCTCAACGTGCAGGATCTCGGCGACGACTATCTGACCGCCTGGACGTTCAATACGGATCTGTTCGACATCGGAACGATCGAGCGATTCGCGAGCCAGTATGCGCACCTCGTGGGACAGGTGGTGGCCGACGCGAGCCGTCCTTTGCACCAGTACGCGCTCGCGGCCGAGCCTATTGACGATGCGCGAAACCGCATTGCCGCGGCCGATGCGTTCGTCGGCCGCGCCGGTTGCGCCGAATCCGATATGACGCAGGATGCATCGCGCGTGGTCTGGCAATTCGACGATCGCGCGATCCGCCACGGCGAGATTCACGATGCGGTTCGCGCCGTTCGTGCGCAACTGGATGCCGCCGGGATCGGTGTCGGCAAACGCGTCGAGCTCCGGATGCGCAGTGTCGCCGAGCGCGCGGTCGCGTTGCTCGCCATCCGCGCCGTCGGCGCGTGCCATACCGTGTCGGGCGACACGGCCGACGCCGTGTGCCGCGGGCGTGGCGACGGCTGGTCCGGGTGGGAGATCGACGCGATCGACGTGGTGCATGCGCGCGATGTCGCCGCGCGTGGCGACGGCGTTGCCGCGGGCGAAGCGTCGGCGGTCGAGCCGCTGCTCGACTATGTCGGTCGACTGCTCCATCTCGACGCCCACGCAACGGTGCTCGTTCCGCATGGCGCGCATGGCGGGCTGTCGGCAGTGGCGCTGGCCCGGGCCGTGGTGGTCGGCGGCGCGGCGCGACTGTCCGGGCGGGCGTCGATCGAAGCGCTTGCTTCTGGCGATCCGGCGGTCGCGAAGATCGCGTACGCCGAACTCGACCGCTTGCTCGCGGACGGCCCGTCGCTCATCCTGCCGTCGCTTCTGTTGCAGCGTGCCGATGTTGCCGGCATCGGGCGAGCACGCGCGCTCGTGGCTTACGGCGAGCATCCGCACTCGTTGACGTCGTTCGCCGCAACCAGCCGGGCACCCACAGCGGCGTACTTCGTCCCGGTGCGGTGCGCGGACGCCGGTTCGGCGCTGTGCGCGTTCGCGGCGGGGCCGGCAGGCTGGCAATTGCTGGCGCCGTCGTATCCGGGGCGCATTGCGTTCGCGCTCGGCGCGTCCGGTACGTTCGCCGACGATCGTCAGGCCGGAACACTGCATTTCTTCGACGGCGAGTCCGTCCGCGCGTCGGTTGGGGGAGCTTCAATCGAAACCGCGCCACCGGACCGGATGCTGATACCCACCGGCGTGCCGGTCGTCCGCCGCGGCGACGCCCTGCTGTGCGCGGATCCTTCGCTACGGGTCGCGCATCACCGGCCCGTGCCTATCGAGATCGGCACGGTCGAGCAGGCCATCTCCGCGGTCCCCGGCGTGGCCGCCGTCGCATGCGCGTGCGTCGTTCAGGACACACAGGAAATGCTGGTCGCCTATCTCGTCGCGGATGATGGCCACGCGGATGCGCATGCACTCGAAAACGCGGTTCGTTCGGCATTGAAGCATGCGTTGCCGGATTCGATGCACCCTGACGCGATCATGGTGCTCGACCGGCTGCCGCTCGACGCGGGCGGCGCACTCGATGCAAGCGTGCTTCCGCCGCCTCGCGCGCGCGAGCGGGGCGACCGTAGCGCGTCGACCGACATCGAACGCAAACTCGCCGCGATCTGGGCCGACGTTCTCGGCCAGCCGTCGGTCGGCGTCGATCAGGACTTCTTCGAATTGGGCGGCGATTCGATTCTCGCCGCGGTCATCGTATCGCGGGCCGCGCTCGACGGCATGTACTTGAAGCCGCAGGACATCTTCCTGCATACGACCGTGGCGGGTCTGGCGACGGTGGTGCGCGAGACGCCGGGTCTCGACGTCGATCAGGGGCCCGTGCATGGCGAGACGGTGCTCGGTCCGGCGGCGCAATGGTTCGTCGAGCGCGTCGACGTCGATCGGTCGCACTTCAACCAGGCGCTGCTCGTTCCGCTCGGGGAGACGCCCGACGCGAACATCATGGCCGAAGCGCTCCGCGTCGTCGTGCGCCATCACGACGTGCTGCGCTCGCGTTTCGTCGCGCACGGCGACGGGATGCGGCACGCGTTTGCCGGCGACAGCGGCGCCGAGACCGTCGATTTTGCGATCGTTCCGTGTATCGACTCGGCCGGCCGGCATTGCGAACGCACGTGGCGCGCGGCGATCGACGCGGCGCAGAGCGGCCTCGACCTCGAGGGCGGCCGGCTCATGGCGGTCAGATGGCTCGAAAGCACCGGCGTGTCGAGCAGCCGGCTACTGATCGTCGTCCATCACATGGCGATCGACGGCGTGTCCTGGAGCATCCTGCTGCAGGATCTGGCCGATTGCTATCTGCGGCTGCGTGCCCGCACGGCGGCGGCGTTGCCGCCGAAGACGAGCTCCGTGAAAGCATGGGTCGACCAGTGGCTTGCCCTGGCGCAGGGCGATGCGCTCGACGACGATCGTCGCTACTGGCGAAGCGTGAACGCACGGGTGCACGACGTGCTGGCCGGGCCGAAGCGAGTCGCGCTGATGCGTCACGGGCTGACCTCGATCGTTCAGCATGCTTATCAGGAATCGTCGCTCAGTTGCGCGATCACGCTCGATGCGGATCTGACGCACGCGTTTCGAACCACGGCGCCGCGTGCCTATGGAACCGACGCCAACGATCTGCTCATTGCCGCGCTGCACGCGGGCTTTCATGCATGGAGCGGCTGCGACGCGCTGCTGGTGGACGTCGAGGGGCACGGCCGGGACGCACTCGGCGACGCGGTCGACCTGAGCCGCACGATCGGCTGGTTCACGTCGATCTATCCGGTACTGATCGACACGCCGGCTACCGTCGCGGATCCGTCGAGGCTCATCAAGTCGGTCAAGGCACGACTGCGCGAGGTGCCGCGCAAGGGCGCGAGCTATGGCGTGCTCCGCTATCTCGACACGAAGCCGCAGGCTGGCGACGAGGCACTGACGTCGTTTCCGCGGGCGCCGATCCTGTTTACCTACCTCGGTCAACTGGAGCAATTGTCGGGGCCGTCGTCGCCGTTGTACGGCGGGCCGCCCGAACCGGCGCCCGGCATCCGCAGCCCGCGCCAGCGGCGCACGCACCTGCTGGACATCGTCGCGTACGTGTCGCGTGGCAGGCTGACCGTGGAGGCCGGCTTCTTCGGGGTGCCGGGCGTCGACGAAAGCATCGGCTGCCTCATGTGCCGCGTCGAGGAGGCGCTGACGAAGCTGATTCGTCATTGCAGCGCCGACGGAGCGGGCGGCCTGACACCCGACGACGTTCCTCAACTCGATGTCGACCAGGATGCGCTCGACGCGCTGTTGAATGAAATCGACGCACTCGAGCGCTGAACGAGGCGGCGCGCGATACCGCGCGTTCGTCGAGCATGACCGCAACAGGAATTCAGGATGACCCGAAACGTCGACACGATTTACCCGCTCACGCCTCTTCAGCGAGGCATGCTCCACCATTCGCGACTCGATCCGGCCTCCGGCGTCTACGTCGAGCAATTTTCCTGCGTGCTGCACGGCTCGCTGGACCTCGAGCGATTCCGCGGCGCGTGGGAGACGGTCGTGCATCGCCACGACACACTCAAGACCTTGTTCATTCGCCTGCATGAAGAGCAACCGTTGCAGGTCGTCCGGCATACGGTCGGATTGCCGTTCGAGGTGATCGACTGGCGCGATCGGGCGGCCGACGAGCAAGCCGACCGATTCGAACAGTTGCTGGCGAGCGATCGTGCGCGCGGCTTCGATTTCAGCGTCGCGCCGCTGATGCGCGTCACGCTGATCCAGCTCGGTCACGAACGGCATCGATTCCTCTGGACCTATCACCACGCGATCCTCGACGGCTGGTCGATGCCCTTGCTGCTCGGCGAGGTCTTTCAGCGTTATTCACGTCCCGACGCGCCGCTTCCAGCGATCGCGCGCGACTATCGCGACTACGTTGCGTGGCTGCGCACACGGGATGGCGACGGTTCGCTCGACTATTGGCGCGATCTGTTGCGCGGCTATCGCACGCCGGCGGGATTCGCGCCGTCGGTATTTCCGGCGCCGGCAAGCGATGCCGCAGCCGGCGCCGAGGCGCGCCGCACGCGCTCGACGCGGGTCGAGACGATGCCGGCCGAATGGATGGAGACGGCCGGCCGGGCATGCCGCGTCGCCCGCGTGACGCTCAATACGCTGTGCCAGGGGGCGTGGGCGATGCTGCTCGCGCGCTACGGCGGCTGCAACGACGTCGTCGGCGGCATCGTCGTATCGGGGCGTGCCGCGGAGGTGGACGGCATCGAACGCATGGCCGGCTTGTTCATCAACACGCTTCCGTGGCGCGCGACGCTCGACGGCGAGCTCGATATGGCCGACTGGTTGCGACGCTTGCAGGCCGATACGCAACGGCTGGAACAGCATGCGCACAGCGCACTCACCGACGTATTGAAATGCAGCGAAGTGCCGCGCCAGCAATCGCTCTTCGACACGCTCTACGTATTCGAAAATTACCCGGGCCGCGATGCGTTCGATCGGCTCGCCGCGAGTTGCGGGTGGCGGATCGACGACCCGCGTGCCGTCGAGGAAACGAGTTACGCATTGGCGCTCGTCGTATTGCCGACGGATACGCTGACGTTCCAGTTGACCTACGATACGGCCCGATTCGATGCGGCGTTCATTGAGCGCATGGCTGCGCAATACCGCGGGCTACTTCAAATCCTGGTCGGCGCGACCCCGCGAAAAGTGGGCGATCTCGTGCTCGATGCAGGATCGTCGACGGGGGCCGGCAGGGCGTCCGACGCATCCGAACATGCGTCGATCGGCGGCGCGACGTTGTCGGCGCGGATTGCCGCGCATGCCGCTCGCGCGCCGGATCAAATCGCCTTTTCCCGGCTGGACGCCCGCCATTCGCCGGTCGGCGCGCACGGCGTCACCTATGGAATGATCGCCGATCGCGTGCAGCGCGCCGTTCGCCAATGGCGGCGTTTCGGCTATCGGCCGGGCGAGCGCGTGCTGATCGCATGCGACGACCCCGTCTCCGGGCTGGTGTTGCTGCTGTCCGGGCTGACGTATGGCGTCGATTGCGTGATGACCGACCCGAACCTGCCGTCGTCCGCGTTCGATGCGGTCGTCGATGGCGGTTGGTCGCCGGAACCGCTGCGAAGCTGCGTGACGACCGCGCAGCATACGCCGTTGACCGGTGTGATGTGTTACGTCTTCGACGAGCAGGACCCGATGTACGGGCAAATCGACGGTACGCGCGACGATCATTCGGATCCGGGGCAGGGCGCCTGTTCGTTGCTGCGGCGCGATGTCGATGGCGACTGGCGCGTCATCCGTTATACGCACGCACAACTGATCGAAGCCGCGCGCGCGTTCGAACGGACGTTACCGGGCGGCACGTCGCGCGATGTCGCGTTGGGCGAGGGGCCGCTGTCCCATACGGCGTTGTGGGCGGTACTGGGCGCGCTGAGCGCCGGATTGTCGGTGCATCAGCTCGCAAGCGCCGGCGATCCCGCGTTTCTGCCGCGAGCGGCGTCTCCGGATGCGCACTGGCACGGTATCGTCCTGAGTCCGGAGGCGACGCGTCACATCGTCCGCGCATCCTCCGCCCTGTCGGCCGGCGCGCTTCGCACCGACTGGATCATGGCCGACGCACGCTCGCTGACGCGTGCGGACGCCGCGCGACTCGCCGAGCTCGCGCCGCGCGCGCAACGCTTCCGGCAATTGTGCTGGCCCGCGTGGTCGCTTCCGCATGCGGTTTCATCGGCCGACGAATTCGATCGCTTCGAATCGGGCGTGGTGTCCGCGGATGAATCGGTGTTCGTCGCCGACACCCATCTGAACCGGGCCGGTACGGACGCGCTCGGTACGCTCGTCGTGTCGGGGCATTCGGTACCTGATTCGATGTTGCGCAACGGCAAGCCGGACCGTGGCAGCCTGACCGTCACGCGCGACGGTACGTGGCTGCGCACGACGCTTGGCGCGTGGCGGACGGAGCGCGGCTGTCATACGCGGCTGCCCGACCGGAGCGCATGTTCCGAGGAATGGACGGCGGACTGGCTGGATGTCGAAGCCGACATTGCACGGCGCGCGGGTGTCGACGAGGTCGCGCTCGTGGAGCGGATCGCCGAAAGCGGAGAATGGGACTATGCGCTTTTTCATCAGGACGCGACGGCCGACGCCGCGGACATCGCGCGCCGGCTGGCCGGACAGCGCGGCGTGCCGGCACTGTCGGCCGGCGCGATCGTCGCGCTCGCCGCTTTGCCGCGTTCCGCGACAGGAAGGATCGACCGCGTCCGGCTCCTGTCCGGCGACGTCGAGGTGCGCAAGCACGATCGCCATGCGGCGCCTCGCGACATGGTGGAAACGGCGATTCACGAAATCTGGTGCGGCTTGCTCAAGCAGCAACGCATCGGCATTCACGACAATTACTTCGATCTCGGCGGGGATTCGCTGCAGGCAACCGTGATGCTGTATCAGATCGGCGAGCGGCTTCAGCATGCGATCGACATGGAAACGCTGCTCGCCGCGCCGACGATCGCCGGTCTGGCTGCCAGTATCGCGAACGGCAATGTGCGTCGCGATACGGCGATCGTCGATTTGCCGGGTGAAGCCCGGCTCGACCCGGCAATCGAGACACGGCAGCCGTATTCGTGGCGCCCTTATCGCACGGTGCTGCTCACCGGCGCGACGGGATTCCTGGGCGTGCACCTGCTTCATACGCTGCTCGCGACGACCGACGCACGCGTGATGTGCCTGGTTCGCGCCGACGAGCCAGCGGCGGGCGTACGACGCATCGAGGCCGCGATGCAGTCGCATGGCTTGTGGGAAGCGCGGCACCGCGATCGGATCGTCGCCGTGCCGGGTGACCTTGCCGAGCCGAACCTCGGTTTGTCGGCGGCGGCATTCGACGCGCTCGCCGCCGAAATCGACGCGATCTACCACAACGGGGCGTTGGTCAACTTCGTTTATCCGTACGCGACGCTGAAGCAGGTCAACGTGCTGGCGACCCAGGACATCATCAGCCTGGCGAGCCTGCATCGAGTGGCGCCGATTCACTACGTGTCCACCGTCGGCACGCTCGACCGTTATTCGGACGCGTTGCCGGAAACGCTCGCCGTGCCGTTCCACGAACACCTGACGAGCGGCTACGAACAGAGCAAATGGGTCGCCGAGCAATTGCTCGCGCAGGCGCACGCGCGCGGCGTTCCCGTCACGGTATATCGTCCGGCGCGGATCGTCGGGCACGCCGTGAGCGGGCGGATGAACCTGGACGACCTGTTCTGCCGATTGATCAAGGGCATCATCGTGTTTGGAAAGGCGCCGCGCGACGTCGGATTCGACAACATCCTTCCGGTCGACGTCGTCAGCCGGATCATCGTACGCGCGTCGCTCGACCCGACCGCCGCAGGGCAGGGCGTGCATGTGATCAACCCGCGCTGGAACTCGCTCGACGCACTGGTCGATTTCATCGAGGACGAAGGGTTCGCGATCGAACGCATGAGCTACGACGCGTGGCTCGCGGCGCTGGCGGAACATGTCCGGCAGGACCCGGCGCATCCGCTTTCGATGCTGATCCCGGTCCTCAGAAAACTGAACCCCGTTGCGGATCCGACGGTCGGGCGCATTCTTCCGATCGACGTCACCCAACTGAAGCGGCTCGCGGGTGACGTGCTCGCATCGAGCCTGCGTCCGGCAAACGACTGGTTGCGTACGTTCTTCGACTACTTTTACGAAGACGGTTTTCTCGAGCGCCCGCATGAAAGGCTGGCCATCGCATGACGGGCGGCTCGCCGGCGCGGCCGGGCGCAAGACGATGAGCTGAAGCCGGCGCCGTCGGGCCGCGACGAGCGATCCTCGTCGAATGGCGGGTGCCGGGAAGTATTGCATTCGATCCATCCCCGGATCGGGGCACCCCCCTGCCCATTGCCCGCGTGCCATGCTTAAATAGCAGGGCTCCCGACAGCCGGCCGCCGCGATGGCGGCGCCGGCCGGCACGGGCCGGCATGTCCGATCGACACCGTGACGACAGACGATACGAAAACGCCGCTCCGGCGCGCCCGGCGCGGTCCGATAACATTCCGAGGCATCACGTCATGACCCTCCTGTTCCGTCTGCTCGCGCTCGCCTGCGCGCTCTGGCTGGCCGCCTGCGCGGCGCCGCCGCCGTCTGCGCCATCGTCGAGCGCCGCCGCGCCGGCCGCCGCACCGGCCGCCGGCGAACGCCGCGGGCTCGGTACCGCGTGGGGCGAATCGGTGCGATCCGAAACCCGGCAGGTCGAATTCGAACGCGCGGATCTGGCGAATCCGACGGATCTCGCGTCGGTCTACTACAACGACGTGCTGCCCGGCCATCTTTCCGCGTCGCAGGTGCGCCGGCTGCCGACCCGCGTCGCACTCGCGAACGGCGACATCGCGCTGTCGTTTACCGACGAGAAGGGCGCGCCGCTGCGTCTCGCGCGCAGCAACGGCCGCTGGCACATGGCGGGCGTCGAGGGCTCGCGCTACATGATCGTGTTGCGCAACCAGGGGCGCCGCGCGTTCGAAGTCGTGTCGACGGTCGACGGGCTCGATGTACGGTCGGGGCGGCCGGGCAGCTATACGAACGGCGGCTACGTGCTGTATCCGGGCCGTACGCTGACGATCGAAGGCTTTCGCAAGAGCCGCGACGAAGTCGCCGCGTTCCGCTTTGCGGCCGTGCCCGACAGCTATGTCGCGAACGCGAAGTACGGCGATGTCGCGAACGTCGGCGTGATCGGCGTCGCGCTGTTCGCGCAGAAGGAAAACGACGAGGACGCACTGCGCCGCAATGCGAATCCGTTTCCCGGCAACGACAACGGCTATGCGCCGCCGCCCGTTCCGCGCGGCGAGTAACGGCATGTAGCCGGGCGCCCGCGGGGCATCGCGCTGCCCGCGGGCGATTCCGTGGGTTTTCCTGCCGCCCGTTCCATGCCGTGCCGTTACCGTTTCGCTTCGCTCGAAACACGATCCGAAGCGCAATCGCCCCTACCGCACGATTGCGCGGCCACCGTTTCGTGAGCGGCCCGTTCCACGGCGCGCGGTTTTGCCGTCGCCCGCCCGTGCTGCGGCACAATGTCGGTTCGTGCCGGTATCGCGTGCTTGCCCACCATCCGGACCGACGCGGAACGGCATGTCGCGACCCGCTTTCAGGTACCATCCCGACCCGCTTGCAACAGGCGGCATGATCCGGTCCGGCCGCCGCGCCGCATGTGTCGCATGTATCGCATGTGTCGCATGTGTCGCATGTGTCGCATGTGTCGCGCCCGGCCCCGCGGCCGGTGGCACGACGATGGACGGGACGAGCCCGTGCGAGCGGCGTCGCCCCTTCGCCATGAAACAGAGGAACCTTCGTGAAGTTCATCCACGCGGCAGACATTCACCTTGACAGCCCGTTGCACGGCCTGAGCGCGTATCCCGACGCGCCGGCCGCGCAGTTGCGCAACGCGTCGCGCGAGGCGCTGCGGCAACTCGTGGATCGTGCGATCGAAGAGGAAGTCGCGTTCCTCGTGATCGCGGGCGACCTGTACGACGGCGACTGGAAGGATCACAACACGGGCATCTTCTTCGGCCAGCAGATGGGGCGCCTGCGCAAGGCCGGCATCCGCGCGTTCGTCCTCGGCGGCAACCACGATGCCGAAAGCGAGATGACGAAGAAGCTGACGCTGCCCGACAACGTCACCGTGTTCGGCCACCGCAAGCCGGAGACTTTCACGCTGCCGGAATTCGACGTCGCGCTGCACGGGCAGAGCTTCAAGGACAAGGCCGTCGTCGACAATCTCGCGATCGGCTATCCGGACCCGGTGCCCGGGTACTACAACATCGGCGTGCTGCACACGGCGCTCGAAGGGTATGCGGCGCATGCGAACTACGCGCCCTGCACGCTGGCCGAACTGCACGCGAAGGGTTACGACTACTGGGCGCTCGGCCACGTGCACGAATTCCAGCAATGGACGGGCCCGTCCACCGTCGTGTTTCCCGGCAACCTGCAGGGGCGCCATATCCGCGAGACGGGCCGGCGCGGCGCGGTGCTCGTGACGGTCGAGCCAGGCAGGACGCAGGTCGAGCGCCTGTATCTCGACGTGCTGCGCTGGGAAGCCGTGTCGGTTGATGCGTCCGATTGCCTGTCGGTGGCCGATCTGTCGAGAAAGATCGGCCAGTCGCTGGAGGCGCTGTTGACGGTCGACGGCCACGTGCCGCGCGCGGTGCGCGTCACCGTCACCGGGCGCACGCCCGCGCACGGCCTCTTTTTCGGCCGCGCGCCGCAGTTGCGTGCGGAGGTGCTGAACCAGATCGGCATCATCGGCAACGAGCGGCTGTGGCTGGAGAAGGTCCGGCTCGCGACGTCCGCCGCCGATCGGCAGCCGGGCGAAAGCGAGCCGCTCGAAGCGCTGGAGGACCTGAAGCAGATCCTGGCCGACGCCGCGCACGATCCGGATTTCCTCGCGCTGCTCGAACGCGACCTGAAGCCGTTCGTCGGCAAGGTCCGCAGCGACGTGAAGGAGGACGTGCCGTTGCTGACGCTGGCGCGCGCGGGCGAACTGACGGCGCTGGTCGAGCAGGTCGGGCCCGCGTTGCTCGCGCGGCTGGCGAGGGGGGAGTAAGCGATGCGCATCCGCCAGCTCGATCTGATCAAGTACGGCAAGTTCACCGACGAGACGCTGCGTTTCCCGTCGGCCGGCGAGGATTTTCATGCGATCGTCGGGCCGAACGAGGCCGGCAAGTCGACGATCCGCACGGCCGTGTCCGAGTTGCTGTTCGGGATGAAGCTGCAGACGCCGCTCGATTTCCTGCACAGCACGCCCGAACTGCGGATCGGCGGCGTGCTGGAGAGCGGTGCGGGCGAATTCGTGTTCCACCGTGCGCGCGGGCGCAGTCCGTTGCGCACGCCTGCCGACGACAAGCTGCCCGACGACTATCTGGCGTCGATTCTCGATGGCGCGACGCGCGAATTCTTCGAGCAGATGTTCGGGCTCGATCACGGGCGGCTGGTCGATGGCGGGCGCAGCATTCTCGACGCATCGGACAAGCTCGGCCAGGTCCTGTTCGAATCGGCTGCCGGCGTCGGCAGCCTCGGGCCGGTGCGCGAGGAGCTCGACGCGCGCGCGCTCGAATTGTGGGCGCCGCGTCGCAGCGGCAGCGCGTTTGCGCTGGCCGAAACCGCATTCAACGAAGCCGTGGCCGAACTGAAGGCGGTCCAGGTGCGCACGCGCGACTGGGTCGATCGCAAGGAAGCGCGCGAAGCGGTCGAGCAGCAGATCGAGCAGGCGCGGGCGGAACAGCGCCGGCTCGAAGGGCTGCGCTCGAAGCTCGAACGCGTGCGGCGGCTCGCGCCGTACCTGAAGGAGCTGACGGTCAAGGATGCGGCGCTGGCCGAACTCGGCGCGGTGATCGAGTTGCCGCCGACCGCGTATGCGGATCTGCTGAAGGCACAGGGCGATCTCGCGGCCGAGCAGAAGGTGCTCGAGGAGCGGCGGGCCGACCTGCTCGCGAAGCGGCAGGCGCGCGATGCGATCGCCGCGGACGTCGACGCGTTGGCGCTCGAAGCCGATATCGAGGCGCTCGATCGGCTGCGCGCCGCGTGCACGAATCACGCGCAGGATCTGCTGTTGCTCGGCGCGGACGTCGAGCGGCACCTGTCCGCCGCGTTGTCGGCGGCCGCGCAGCTCGGCTGGCCGGCGGACGAAGCGTCGCTGCGCGCCGCGTTGCCGACGGCGCTGTCGCTGAAGACCGTCGCGAACCTGCTGCGCGAACACGGCGCGCTGCACCAGGCGCTCGCCGGCGCGCGCGAATCGCTCGACGAACGCACACGCGAGCTGGCGCAGGTACGGGAACAACAAGCGCGCCTGTCGACCGTCGACGTGCCGGAAGCGTTGCGCGCGGCGCTGGCCGATGCGCAGGGCTTTCGCAACAGCGGCGCGCGCGAGCAGGCGCTGGCGCATGAAATCGCGGCCGCCGAACGCACGCTGGCCGGCGCGCTCGACGCGCTCGGCCAGTGGCGCATGCCGGTCGATGCGCTGCGTGCGCTCGACGTGCCGTCGGCGGCGCGGCTCGGCGCGCTGCTCAAGGAAGACAGCGAACGTGCCAGCGCGGCCGCTGCCGCGCGCGACGCGCGGGATGGCGCGCTCGAAGAGCTCGAACGGCTCGAACTGCAGGAGAAGCATTTCGCGGAGAACCACAAGGTCGTCACGACCGCCGACGTGCTGGCGGCGCGTGCGCGTCGCGACGGCGCGTGGGGCGAGATTCGCAGCGGCGCCGTCGAGCTCGCCGCGGGCGCACCGGCGCTCGACGACGCGATGCGCTTGGCCGACGAGCTCGTCGATGCGCAACTCGGCGCGACCCAGGCCGCGGCGACGCTGCAGTCGCTGCGCCAGCAGGTCGAATCGGCGCGTGCCGGCGTTGCACGCAGGCAGGCCGCGCTGGACGAACGCGAGCGCGAGCTCGCCGCGCATCGTGACGCGTGGGCCGCGCTCGCGACGGCGGCCGCGGTGCCCGGCATGCCGCTGGCGGCGATGGGCGACTGGCTCGCGAAGCGCGACACGGTGTTCGCCGCGCAGGCCGATCTCGATCGTCAGCGCCGTGAATTCGACACGATGTGCGCTGCCCGCGCCGGCGCGGAAGCCGCGCTGCGTGCGGCGCTGTCGAAGGTATCGCGAGGCGGCGAGTCGGACGGGCTGGTCGCGCTCGTCGCCGTCGCCGAGACGTTCGTCCAGTCGGCCGAGAAAGCGGCCGCGCAGAAGGACAGCCTCGACGATCGTGCGCGGGAGGCCGAACGCGGGTGCGCGACCGCGCGTTCGCGGGTCGACCACGCGCAAACGGCTTACGACGCGTGGCAAGCGCAATGGCGCGACGCGCTGGCCGACGCGAAACTGTCCGCGAGCGCGACGACGCTGGCCGCGGCGGAAGGTGCACTCGGGCTTGCGAACACGGTGACGGCCGAACTGGCCGATGCAGATGCGCCGCGTAACCGGATCGCCACGATCCGCGCGGAGCTGAACGCGCTCGAGGCCGGCGCACGGCGGCTTGCCGAAGCGCTCGCGCCGGAATGGCTGGCGAGCGGCGACTGGCTGGACGTGGCGCGCCGGCTGACGATGCGCCTCGCGGCCGCCAGGGAAATCGCCCGTGCGATCGATCGTGCCGACGAGGCCGTGCGGCAGGCCGACGGCAAGGTCGCGGACGCGGCTGCCGCGGTGGCCGGCGCCGACGCGCGCATCCAGCCGCTGCTGCAACTGGCCGGCGTCGCGTCGATCGACGCGGCGCTGCCGCTGGCCGAGCGCTCGGATCGCCAGCGCCAGCTTCGGCAGGCGGTCGATGCCGCGCACGACGCGCTGGTGCGCGACGGCGACGGGCTTTCCCGGTCCGCCGTCGAGGCCGAGGTGGCGGAACAGGACATTGCCGACGTGCCGGCGCATCTCGAAGCGGTGAAGCAGTCGCTGGCCGATATCGGCAAGCGGCTGAACGAGTTGGCGCAGCAGCAGGTCGTGGCCGACCAGGCGTTCGGCGCGATCGACGGCCAGGCGAGCGCGGCCGTCGCCGAGTCGAAACGGCAGGAGGCGCTGGCGGCGATGGGCGACGCGGCCGAACAGTATCTGGAGGCGGCCACGGCGAGCCGCTTGCTGAAGTGGGCGACGGATCGCTACCGCGACCAGAAGCAGGGGCCGATGCTCCGGCGCGCGGGCGAGATTTTCGCCGGGCTCACGCTGGGTGAATTCGCGAAGCTGACCGTCGATACCGAGCGGACGCCGCCCGCGCTGTATGCACGGCGCACGCGGGGAACGTCGGTCGAGGTCGCGGGGCTGAGCGAAGGGACGCGCGATCAGCTGTTCCTCGCGCTGCGGATCGCGGCGCTGGAGTTGCAGCTCGGCAGCCGCACGGCGCTGCCGTTCGTCGCCGACGATCTGTTCATCAATTTCGACGATGCGCGTGCGAAGGCGGGGCTCGAGGCGCTGCGCGATCTGTCGACGCGCACCCAGGTGCTGTTTCTGACGCACCACGACCACCTGTTGCCGCTCGTGAGGGACGTATTCGGCGCGCGCGTCAACGTGGTCGAGTTGCAGCGCGCGCCGGCCGGCGCGTGATGCGGGGCGCGTCGGGATGCCCGCGCACGGGAACGGGCGGTGCGTACAGGTAGTATGAGCGGTTCCGAAACGCACGCGGCCGGTTCAACGGTCGCGGGTCTGGCCACACGAGGGGTGAGAATATGAAGAAGCTGGTAGCCGCGATTGCGTTCGCGGCGGACAAGCATCGCAATCAGCGACGCAAGGATGAAGAGGCGTCGCCGTACATCAATCATCCGATCGCGCTCGCCGACGTGCTGGCCAACGAGGCCGGCATCGAGGACGAGCGTGTGATCGTCGCGGCCGTGTTGCACGACACGGTCGAGGATACGGAGACGACCGAGCAGGAGTTGCTGCGGCTGTTCGGCAAGGACGTGGCGGACATCGTGATGGAAGTCACCGACGACAAGTCGCTGCCGAAGGACGAGCGCAAGCGTCTGCAGGTCGAGCACGCCGCCACCATCAGCCGGCGCGCGAAGCTCGTGAAGCTGGCCGACAAGATCTGCAACCTGCGCGACATCGCCCGGCATCCGCCCGCGGACTGGCCGCTCGAACGCAAGCAGGCGTACTTCGACTGGGCGAAGTCGGTCGTCGATCCGATGCGCGGCGTTCATCCCGGTCTCGAGGCGATCTTCGATGCCGCGTACGCCGCACGGCCGGCGGACTGAGGCGCGCGCATGCGATCGGTCCGATCCGCCGCACGGCAACCGGCCGCGGTGGCGGGTGTCGACGTCGGCGGCGACAGGAAGCTGTGCGATCTCGTGATCCTGCGTGGCTCGACGATCGTCTGCCAGGAAGCGCGCATCGCGCCCGAGTCGCTGCCTTCACTGTGCCTCGCCCATGATGTCGTCGCCGTCGGCGTCGACGCGCCCAGCCTGTGGTGGACGGGGAGCGGCCGCCGCGCGGCCGAACAGGCGCTCGCGCGCGAACGGATCTCGTGCTTTCCGACGCCGTCGCGGGAACAGGCCATCGCGAGCACGTCGGGCTTCTTCGACTGGATGTTCATGGGCGAGCGCGTCTACCGTGCACTCGCGCACGCCTATCCGTTACTGACCGACGCGCGCTACGCGGGCGGGCGCGCGAGTTTCGAAACCTATCCGTATGCGATCACCTGCGCGATGCTGGGCAAGGCCGTGGCGTCGGCGAGGCAGAAGCGCAACCAGCGTCGGCAATTGCTGGAGCGGCTGGGGATCGATGTGTCGACGCTGCGTTCCGTCGATGCGCGAGACGCCACCTTGTGCGCGTTGACGGCGCAATACGTGATCGACGGCAACGCGCATGCGTATGGCGATGCGGCGGGCGGTTATATCCGCGTGCCGATGATGAGCGAGACGATCGTGCTGGATGCGCCGTAGCGGCGACGCGCGGTTCCGGGCTAGGCGGCGAGCGCGGGGAAGCCGTTTCGTGCGGGAGGATGAGAACGGCTGTCGGCGGGCACGACGTGAAGCTCGTGCAGCGCGTGATTCCGGCTGAGCCTGCTTAATCCTCGAGGATGGATTTCGGCACGCTGGACAGGTCGCAGGCTTGGGCGTGCTCGAAGTAGCTGTCCGCATCGTCGATCATCACGACCGCGACGTCGATCAGTTCGTCCAGCCGTTGCAGCAGCGACTCCCGCCACTCGATGTCTTCGTCGCGCTCGGGCGCCTTGTCCAACTGCTCGATGATCGAGTCGGCCGTTTGCAGGAATGGAATCGCCTGCTGATAGTTTTCGATTGAAACCAGCGCCGCATTGCGCGCGCCGACGAGCTGCTCGCGATACGTGTCCGCGAGTTCGGATTCGCCGCTGATGCGCGGCAACATGTCCGAGATGCGTTGCAGAAGCGGCGGGACCTGTTCTTCCAGCTGGATCGCACGCTCGCGCAGAGCTGCATATTCGTCGCGAAGGTCGGTGTCGCCGGGTTGAGTCGTGCTGTCCATCATCAATATGAGTGCGTGGTTCGGTCGCGGCATGATACTCGACCGCGCCAGGTTCCTTGCCCGTTCCACCTCTTTCTATATACAGGAGGAAAGAGAGGTGTTCGTCATATCTTTGGAGGGCGGCGCGCGTTGTTCTTTCCGGCCCGTCGAGCCCAAGGCCTCCGTGCGCGACAGCGTACGGAGGCTTTTTCAAGCTTTCTTCACAAAGAGCTTGCGTGGATGGGGGGCGGGTGCTTAGAATCACGCCTCTTTCGCGCTACCGGAAACGCGGCGCGGGAGGAAGGGAAGCAGTGCTGTTGAGGTTCGGTGGTAACGAGCCTCGGTGGTGCAGGAAGGTGAGCCCCGCAGTCGCAACGAAGTCGTTCAGAAAGTTGTTGACGAGCTGCGAAACACGGTTCATAATCTCGCTTCTCTGCTGCTGAAAACGCAGCGCTGCCGGGAAACGCGGAGTTCCTCGCAGAAACGCTCTTTAAAAATTAACAGCCGATAAGTGTGGGCGCTTGATGAAAGCGAGCTGATCCTCGGATCAGATAGCGAAAGTATCAAGAGTCTCACACTAAAGTAAGTCAGGTTTATGAAGTGATTCATATTCCTGTCAGCTTTGAGTGAGCGA
>NZ_LFZP01000074.1:0-42827 GCF_002925705.1 Burkholderia anthinoferrum | reverse complement strand
CCGCCGTCATACGCGACTTGATGGACCAGCCCACCACCTCCCGGTTGAACAGGTCGAGTACCACGGCCAGGTACAGCCAGCCCTCGTCGGTCCAGATGTACGTGCTCAATTGCACGATGGTCCGGTATTTCTCGCCCCAAGGGCCATCAGCGAAGTCCTGTAACGCCTACCTTGCAGCGTCTTCGCTGACGGCCGCGTCGATCGGGCGTAGTGTTGCGGCGAGTATCTACCGCTCCACAACCAAAGTAGTGGCAAAATCATAAGCCCTGGCCCCGCTGGCAAGAATCGTCGAGGCGCATGGGCTGGGGCTTGCCGCGCTATCAAAGGGGCGATACAAGCGGCTTGGATCGTCAGTATCGAAGCATCCAATTGATAATCACGAACAATGATCGACTTCACCTACATCAGGGCTTTTCGCGGTGGGCAGCGAGAAGCCTTCGAGGAGTTGGTATGTCAGCTTGCACGCCGCGAGCCTCAACCGAGCGGAGCCGTGTTCCGCAGGATTGAAGGCGCAGGTGGGGACGGAGGTGTCGAAGCGTATTGGCTATTGGCGGACGACGCTAAGATCGGCTACCAAGCCAAATTTTTTCCCCGCACGCGCGATATCGACTGGACGCAGATAGACGACTCGGTAGAGCGGGCATTACAGGTACATCCAACGCTTACAACATATGTCATCGCCCTGCCCTGCAATCTTACCGACCGCCGTAGCACCAGGCGCGGAAAAACCGGCTGGGAACTGTGGGATGAACACTGTGCGTCATGGACAGCCAAATGGCTTGCCCCTACCGGCCGTCACGTCGAGTTTGTCGCGTGGACAGAATCGGAACTTCTCAACAAGCTCACAACGCCGGCGTCCGAAGGACTGAGGCAGTACTGGTTCTCCGAAAGCGAATTCTCTGCCGCATGGTTCAACGAACACATTCAGCTAGCCGCCGACTCCTTGGATGAACGCTACCACCCTGAAGACCATGTCGATGTCACAACTGAAACCCTGTTTCGCTTTATTGCTCGCGACCCCGAAGCGATTTCGGAGCTTGCGAGCCTTCTCGCCTCTATCCGCAAGGTCGCCATCAACACTGCGACGCTAAAAAGGCATGAACATCAAGATCTCACACCGGCACTCAATGACTTGGCGGCGGCATACCAAGCGTTACTTTCCATAGAGACAGCATTCGTTGCCCCGCCGTGGCAGACATGGCATAGCACTGGCTGGGTCGATCTCACACGTAAGCTGCAGGCTGCAATCAAACCAGTGAAAAGCTGGGCGTATACGCGTCAGTTTTCGCCAAACACCAGCGAAGACCTCAAGCAGGATATGGGCTATATCCGGAGCCATCTAAGCAAGCTCGATGATGCAACCGCGAACCTTCTGCGCGTGCTAAACAGCCGATTCATGGCTGCCGAGGAATGCCGGGTGGCCATCATCGAGGGACGAGCGGGTAGCGGTAAATCTCATCTCCTAGGACACGTTGCAGAATCAAGAGTTGCGTCAGGAAAGCCCGTCATTCTCCTACTCGGTCATCAATTAGGGGAGCAGTCGCTCTGGAATCAGATCGGCCAGCGTCTTGGACTAACAAGTCAGCCGCCCGACACACTTCTTCAAGCACTTGACGCCGCTGCGGAAGCCGAACAAACGCGAGGCCTGATTCTTGTCGATGCGATCAACGAAGGACCTGGCGCGCGCCTCTGGCGAGGAGAGGCTGTCGAGTTCTTCCGACGGATACAGCGATACCCACATCTGGCGTGCGTAGTCAGTTGTCGAAGCGAGTACGTGCCGTATGTGTTCCCGGAGGAATTGCTACGCACGATCCCGAGAATTGAGGTCCGCGGATTTGAGACACCAGGTGAGCAAATCAACGCAGCTCGGGTCTATCTGGATAAGCGTGGTATTTCGCGCCCCAGTGCGCCGTGGCTGGCCCCCGAGTTTGTCAATCCGCTGTTTCTTCGGAGCACGTGCCTCGCGTTGAGCCGGGAACGCAAGACGGAATTTCCCAAGGGTCTGCATGGCACGAAAGCGATCTTCTCGTTCTATATCCACAGTGTTGCTCGCAACCTTGGAACAGGCAGGGATGGGGGCGATGAGTTGATAGCGCCAAGCATGCGCACGTTGAGAGAAATCGCTCTACAGATGGCGGGCGCCCAACGCGATTACGTGTCGCATGGCGATGCGGTTGCAATCGCTGCGAAGCATTTCAGCGCATTCCCTGCCCCCTCGAATCAAACGTGGCTCGATGTCATCCAGCGCAACGGGCTCGTCCGGGTCGATCCCGACCCGACTGCATCGCCGGACGACCCGTTTAGGGCGACGGAAACGGTTGTGCGCTTCAGTTTCCAGCGTCTTCAAGATCACCTGATGGCCGAAGCGCTTCTCGAGAACGTATCGGATATTCTCTCCGCTTTGGCGACGGGCGGCATCCTAAACTTCGTTCACGATGGAGAGCATTTACAATGGGAGTGGCAAGGGCTCATCGAAGCTCTGTCGATTCAAATCCCCGAACGGTTTGGGAAGGAGTTCGTCGACGTATTGCCCGGAGGCTTTGTTCAGTGGTGGCAGACATGGTCAATGCAGGACGCCTTCGTGGAGAGCATCCGATGGCGAAGCAAAACATCCTTCACGGACCGCACACTTGCTCTATTCAACCAGCACGACGGCTGGCGCACAAACCAACTGGCTCTCCTGATCGAGCTGACTGCGTCGCCCGATCACCCGTGGAATGCCGACCTCCTGCACACCAATCTCATCCAGCGCAAGCTCGCGGACCGAGATGCATTCTGGACAACAGAGCTCAACACACTATCGGCTGAGGCTACCCAACCTGTTGGACGTCTCATCGACTGGTGTCTCGTTGGTCAAACAACGGATGTAGAGCGTACCGTCCAACTCCTTAGTGCGACGGCACTCTGTTGGTTCTTCTCGAGCTCAAACCGACGCATTCGCGATGGTGCGACCAAAGCGCTCGCATCATTGTTTATCCATCGATCGGACCTCTTCCCAGAGTTAGTCACGCGTTTCGCGGACGTGGACGATGTCTACGTGCTTGAGCGACTCTTTGCTGCCGGGTTTGCCGCGGTTTGCGCCGATCTCTCCGCGTCACGCTTGTCGTCCTATGCAACAACAACGTACAACGCGATCTTCAACCGCAAGGACATTCCGCTTTCCCTGCTTCTACGCGACTATGCCAGAGGCATCGTGGAATGCGGCTTGGCCGCCGGCCACCTTCCCAACGACATCGACATCGCCAAGTGCCAGCCACCCTACGGCGCGGCTGCCCCTCGGTTCAACGTCACGGAAACTACTTTGGATCAAGTAGCCGACAAAGCGGGCGACAAGGCTATTCAACGGTCGTGCAATGGTGCGCTCGGCGACTTCGGCATCTACGAGATTGCGCCGGCCGTGGGGCATTTCTCCTCGATTTCTCTGAAGAAGTCTCCACCGAGCTCACGTGAAGCACAATTTGATCGGTTCGAGAAAGAGGTGATCCAGATCGATCCCGACCGCATCGCGGCAAGAGATAAGTTGCAACGCGCCCGCGCGTCGCACTTCATCTTCTTGAGCGAAGCGTTGGACGACGACACCGCGGAGAAGCATGAGAACCTCGATGCTCTTGAAGCTGAATTCTTGACGCTGCTCAAGCCGGATGAGAAGCGCAGGTACTACAAAGAGGCAGCGTGGCGATTGGGCAACGGCATGAATCAAGTCCCTCCTGATTCACCCGGTATCGATATAGGGAAAGCGCGCCGATGGGTCGCCAAACGCGCTTACTCGCTCGGATGGACCAAACGCCGGTTCCCCGAAGATACGGCTTCGCACGGCGACTATTCGAGAGATAGACCCATCGTCGAGCGCATTGGGAAGAAGTATCAATGGATTGCGCTGGGGGAACTTCTGTGTCGACTGTCTGATAATTACTGGATCAAGGGCAGCTTTGGCGACGATGCCAAGCGCTACAGTAGCCCGCTCGATCTCGGTTTCCTGCGCGACATAGATCCCACGGTCCTGCCCGTCTCTGACGCGTTCCTCAGCACCCAAGGTCAGCGAGAGCCGTGGCTCAACCGGACCGACATCGTGCTAGATGATGTCGAGGAGTCTGCGCTCAGTGACTGGCCGTTTTCTGCCGAACCTGGCGCAGAGATCGCTCGCCACATCTGGAAAACCGACCCCGAAGGCACGACATGGCTTGTTCTATACGAGCATCAATCAGAGCAAAACCGATACGAGAAGAAAGAGGAAGCGATGGAGCATGGGCTCCGTCAGCAACAGTTCCATTTCATCATGTGCGTCATCGTCCCCAAAGATCACGTTCGGCAGGTCGTGAATGAGATCATCAAACAAAAGGACCTTGATGTCATTCGTTGGGGTCCTCGCGAATTCACGGACGGTCCGTTCTTGCGAGAGATCACGTGGCGGGATACTTGGCCGCAGAGTCAATATCTGACCGACGATTCGCCGGTCGAGAGGAACATCAAGATCGGGTGGCCAGTCTATCGCTACCAATGGGAACGCCATCTTGATGCCTCCCTGCCTGCGGGCGCTGACGCCCTGCTGCCGGCTCCATGGCTTTCCAAAGCTCTGCACATCATGACGGACAATCAGGACGCGTCACTCTATCGAGACAGGCAGTCGAGAACTGCCTTCATTGGGTATGAGGCGCAGAATGGCCCTACGTCAGCTCTCGTCCAAGAATCCACGTTAAACAGCTTCCTCGCCGAGAAGGACCTGCAGTGCCTCTGGCTATTCGTTGCGGAACGAAACGTTTGGCCAGGTGGCTCAAACATCGACGCAGCATGGCGTCGATCAGAGGGAGTGTGTTGGATCGAAAAAGGCGAACCGAAAACCATTCATTGGAAGAAAGACACAGCCAACGGTACCTCTCGCAAGGTATTGCCAGATTGATGCCCATACGCCGTTGAGTGCAGGGCTGCCTGTGCACGTGCAGGTAGCCCTGCACAGGTCAATGATTGCAGGGATTCAGTCCTGCCCCTCCGCGACGCTAGCCGCGTCGAGGTCCGGCTCGAAGATGTTTCCGTGCGGAACGAAACCGAGCGTTCGGCGTTGAATTCAACCAACCCCATGTTTTCGACGGCGTGTCGCTTACTTCTTGATGACGACGGTAGTCGGCTCGGCATACCACGCCTGCTTGACGCTCGCGACGGCCTGGACGCCTGCAGCAACCAACGCAAGGAGACCGAAAAACGCCAGGATCCGCTGAATCTTGCGGTTGTCGAGATGGCGGCGCTCGTCAGTGTCGTACTCGTCCACGACCGTCATGGCGCGGGCCGCCGCGTGATACTCGCCCGGGTTATTTCCGACGCGCGCGAGCCCTTCTTCAGCAAACGCTCGCAACGTAAACTGGATCTGGTTCAGCAACACATCCTTCGTAGGATGGAAAATCCACCCTTCACCAAGCTGTTGTGTCAGCAGCCTCCAAGGTGTCAGCGGCTGAGTCGGCGCATCGATCGAGTGCTCGAGCAAGGTGCGGAGTACCTCCATGCGCCGACGCCGCTCGATCGTTCGACGGTTATAGCGGCCTTGCCGAAAGTCGTCCCACCACGCCTTAAGGCGGTAACCGCCAAGCCAGACACCAATAACAAAGCAGCGCGGCTTGCTCGATCGAAACTCGTACTGCCGCAGGTAATAGATCAATTCGACCTTTCCTAGGCTCGCTTCGTCGTAGTCGATAAGGACCGGTCGTTGGTAGCGTTGCGGCCCGCCTTCCCACGCGTCCGCATGAATCGCGTCCTTTCCGGCGCCGCGCACCAGAACATCGACTCCCCCGTGCAAATCGCGAATCGTCGCTGAAAAATAGTCGCGCTGATAGATCCTCGGTGTCGAGAGCGGGATACGGTCCGGTGCAGGTTTCCTGGTGACGATTTTCATCGCCTGTTGCAGAAAGAAATTTCCCGTATTCATGGTCTAAGGTAGTTATTTATGGTTCAACCGCCAGCGGCGAGAGACCGCCCGGCTAGGTAGCCCGTTGCGCCCATTCCCACGCCTCGGGATAGCGAAACGTTGGCACGGCCGCCAGTTGCGCGTCGTGCATGACCGGCAACTTCTCGGTCGGTGTCAACGTCGGACGTAATTTCCCCCTTCTGAAAGCTGAGAATCTTGAGGCTATGGACTATAAGCTACTTGCTTCGCCCCATCTCGATAATTGCGCCGCAGTCATTGGGACAGTCGAAGCCAGACCTCACCGTCACCCGGATAAGCCACCGACGCACCAACTTGAGCATCGCGAGTGTTCCTTCGCTGCGCCCTTCCGTGCCGCCCGCCGGCCCGTTTCTCGGAGCAGGCGTCGCAACGGCCTGCCTTGGGTATAAGCAACGCGCGGCTCGTTTTTTATTGCTTTTCGCAACTTTTTGCTATGTGTAAACCCGTACTACGCCCGAGCGGTGTCCGCCCCCATACATGACCGGTCCGGCCATCGTTACGCCGCGGCGCGATCGAGCGCCGCCGCGCGTATCCGCGCTTCGCGGCCGCCGAGCTGTGGCGCGGGCAGGCCGAAGCGCTTACGGTAGTCATCGGCCAGCCGCCACGCGCGCACCGCAGCTTCATCGGCGCGGTCCTCGAGCGTGCGAAATGAATCCTCGACGTTGTTTTGTGCGGCGGTCTGGTCGACATGCGTGTTGACGTCAGCGACGTGCCGCACCAGGTCGCGGTGGTGTGGCAGCAGCGCCCGATCGGCATCGGCGTCGCCGGTGAGTTCCGCCGCCGGCAGCAAAGGCAACGCGCAGAGAAGGATCGGGCGCGAGTCGTCGGAACCGTAGTACAAAATAAAAGTGTCACCGTTTGCGAAGCAAAAGTGTCACTTCGACGCCCCGCACCGACGGTAAGCACCAAAACCGTCGTAAATTCATAACGTTGCTCGTCGCGAATTAAAATTGTCACTGACCGCGGCGTCGGGAAGCCAGTTGTCAACTCCGCATCGTCCTGCTTCCGCGAGCGCGGTCGTGGTCACGTGTTGCCCTGATCGTGAGTTTCAGGCCGTGATCGTGCCGTAGTGATAAATTATCCTATCTTGCGGGCACGTTCATCCCGGCGTCAGCGGTAGCACACGACCGCGAATGGCGGTTCTGGGGCGACGCGAACGACTCTGAAATGACTGCGGATTCAACCCGTCGATGCAACGAATTGATGAAGGCTTCATCGGCCCCCAATCAGCACCGCCGCGACATTCGCCACTTCGTCCGGTGTGCCGGCACGCTTCGCCGGGCAGCCGTCGATCATGCGTCGGTAGCCCTCGCCGCGCGGCCCGGATAGCTCGTCCTTCGCAAGCGGTGTGATGATGATCCCCGGACTGATGGTATTGACGCGTGCTCCGCGCTCGCCCCAGCGAACAGCTTCGTACATTACGCGCAGAGAATTGCCGCGTTTTGATAACTGGTACTCTGCAAATAGCCACGCGCGAGCAAGTGATCGTTCTGGAGCCGCCCGAATGGCTCTTTGCAATCGAAGGCAGTCATCGCCTGCCTGACTGGCCGCGCCCTTCCGAATAGAAACGACTGACAGTAAAGGCCGAATTTTCGGCGATATACTCAGTAGGCTTTATGGAGAGTCGGTGCTCCACGAGCGTCGACGTGTGCTACCCGGCAATGTCGCCAGAACATCTTCGACCGGATTCGCTGCTCTGCAGCAGAATGCCGGTTGCACCACATCTGAGTGCACTGGAGACCTCGTGATAAAGAAGATTCGTGTCCGCGGATACCGCATCCATCGCGACTTGACGATCTACCCAAACCGCAAGCTCAACCTTATCGTCGGCACTAACGAGTCTGGTAAGTCGACGCTCTTGGAGGCCATCGTTCTCGCGCTGACGGGACGTATCAACGGGCGAAGCGCCGCCGAAGAGCTCAATCCCCACTGGTTCAACGCGGGCGTGGTGGCCGACTTCATCACAACGAGGGCGCGTGGCGAACCCCAACGGTTGCCGGAAATCGACATCGAAGTGTTCCTCGAAGACGTCCCGGAATTTCAGGAACTGTGCGGGGCCCATAACTCGGACACGCCCACCAACGCGTGTCCAGGCGTTCGGATTCGTTGTATTCCCAACCCCGACTATTCCGCCGAGCTGCAAGCGTGGGCGAAGGCGCCCTCGCCGCTCTTGCCAGTCGAGTATTACTGCGTGGAGTGGACCACGTTCGCTGATGCCCGGTTGACTATGCGCCCACGGGTGCTGGCGACCGCGGTCATTGACGCGCGCACCGTTCGAAGCACTAGTGGCGTTGACTATCACCTGCGCCAGATCTTGGGTAGTCAGCTCGAACCCCAGGAGCGAGCCAACATTTCCCGCCAATACCGCGAATCCAAGGCAGCTTTATCAGATTCTGCGTTCAAGAGCGTGAATGAGCGAATCGCCAAGCTTCATGCGGCACTGCATGAGCAGCCGATTGCCCTGGCGATGGATCAGACCGCGCGCACGTCCTGGGAGGAGTCGGTTACCCCACACGTCGATGGGGTTCCGTTCACGATGGCTGGGCAAGGGCAGCAGTCTGCGATCAAGATCGCACTGGCGATGAACAAGCATGCGGGCCGAGCCAAGTTTGTCATGATCGAGGAGCCCGAGAATCACCTGAGCCACACCAGCCTGACCAGGCTCCTGCACAGGATGGAAGCGCTGGCCAGCGACGACCAGCAACTCTTCATCACCACGCACAGTTCTAGCGTGCTGAATAGGCTCGGACTTGAAGCCCTGCAGCTCCTCGGCCCCACTGCTCCCGTGAAACTCGACGAGTTGGATCCAGAGACAGTGAGCTACTTCAAGAAGCTAGCGGGATTCGACACCCTGCGCATCGTTCTGGCCGACAGAATTGTGCTCGTTGAGGGCCCCTCCGATGAAATCGTCTTTGAGCGGGTGTTCACGGACGTTTATGGAAAGAGGCCCATGGCGTGTGGGATCGATGTTCTGAGCATGCGGGGCCTGTCACTGGCCCGGGGGCTCGAGCTGTGCTGGCGCTTGGGCAAGAAGGTCGCAGCACTTCGCGACAACGACGGCGTCGAACCGAACGAGCTTCGAAAACCGCTCGTGCAGTGGCTCATGCCTGGTTCCCGCGAAGTCTTCATTGGCGAAGTGGCTCATGGCAGGACGCTCGAGCCGCAGATTATTCACCACTGCGGCGAGGCCCACCTGCGGACCCTCCTCGGAATCACGGACAAAGCGGACGTCGAGACGTGGATGTCGCGCGAGAAGACCGAGGCCGCCCTGCGCATCGCGAGTTCGTCCGAGCAGTTCACGCCTCCGGCATACATGCTCAACGCTGCGCAGTTCATCCATGACTAAGCGGGTGACCCTGGCGGTCGCCGGCTCTCGCAAGACTCAAGGCATCGTCGAGCATTGCGCAGGATTGCCGCGTGAGCGGCGCGTCCTTGCCGTGACCTACACACAAAAGAACCAGGCCGAGCTTCAGGAACGCCTTGCTCGCTACGCAGGCGACCATCTGAACGTCGAAGTGCTCGGCTGGTTCACGTTCCTCTTGCGGCACTTCGCGAAGCCCTTCTTGCCGTTGAAGTTTCCCGGCGAGCGTGTGCTGGGCTTCAACTTTGAAGGAATGCCATTCCGAATGGCAACCGGCAAGGCTCGCTTTGTGGACAAGAACGGCGCAGTTTACAGGAGCGAACTTGGACGTCTGGCGTTCGAACTGATCGCGGCGAGCCAGGGTGCGCTGATCCGCAGACTGGAAGGCATCTACGAAGAGATCCTGATTGACGAGGTGCAGGACCTTAGCGCCTACGATTGGGACATCGTCGATTCCCTTCTAGGCTCGGCTGTCGACCTCTGGATGGTTGGCGATATCCGCCAAGCGGTGCTCTCCACCAATGCGCGCAGCACTAAGAACAAGAAGTACGCCTACGCCGAGGCAATCAACTGGTTCAGAAGTCGCGAAAAGAGGGGGCTCTTGGCGCTCGAGGAGAGCGTGGTCACTTGGCGGTGCCACCCGAAGATCGCGGCGTTCTCGGACTCTATCTTTGACCCGTCCTGGGCCTTTCCTAGCACCGTCTCTAGAAATGACCACATGACTGGACATGACGGCGTATTTCTCGTCCGTAGCGAGCACGTCCATGCCTACGTGGCCCAATATGGTCCCCAGTGTTTGCGTCACTCAGTTGCTTCGGCGAAGAAACTGGCCCTGGATTTCATGAACTTCAAGGTTTCCAAAGGCGCGACGTTTCCCCGCGTACTGATTGTCCCGACGTCCACCATCACGAACTTTATTCGAGGCGGTGTGAGTATGGACGCCATCGCTGCTTCGAGCTTCTACGTCGCGGTCACGCGGGCACAGCAGAGCGTCGCAATCGTACTCGACGACCCGGGTATGTCGGACCTGCCATATTGGAAGCCGGCACCGGATCTCGAGCGGCATTAGAAGATATGGTCGGTACTCATCCGATCGCAGCAATTGGCCGCTTCGGCCGAGCATTGATCGGAACTGCGCGAACTACCGCTTCTGGCCGGCGAGCGCCCGACGGCCAGCGCTCCAAATTCGCGCCGATTGCGCGGACCAAAATAGGCAAGCCGAGTATCCGGCACGACTAGCAAAAACCCCAATGTATTTTGTTTGGAAAGCCCTACAAATTATTAGCAAATAATGCTTTCCTCGGATATTCATCCGAGCCATCTTGCTGACACAAAAAACAGCAATGCCAGCGGCTACAGCCTCGGGGGGCGGTGCGATGGAAAAACTGCTTTTGTTGAGCGGCGCCTCGGGCGCCGGAAAATCGTCTATCGCCAAAGAATTGGAAGACAGCTTTCAATTTCGCCGCATTAGCAGCAGCGGCTACCTCCGGGCTTACGGGCAATCGCTCTCAGCCGAAGGAGAAAAGCATCAGCTGCAGGAGTTAGGGGACAGGCTGGACGACGAAACCGACTTCACTTGGATCGTCGACGAAGTCGCCGCTCCAACGGTCGATCGTGCTCCCGAGCAATCGAACTGGCTTCTCGACGCTGTTCGCAAACCTCGACAGGTGCTGCATTTCCGGCACCGCTTCGGCCCACATATCCGACATATCCACCTCACCGCGCCCGAGGCAGTGCTTGAGCAGCGCTACTACGAACGCGCCAAGCCGGGAGATACACCGTACGCAGAGGTGATCGCTCACTCAAACGAGATCACTGCGAGATCCCTCGGCAGCGTTGCCGACCACACCTTTGATACCTCTGCACTATCACCAGCAGACATCGCCCAGCGCATTATGGAAGCTTGGGGAGTCGAAGCATGAGTGACCGCCAGATCGTCATTATCAGTGGCAAAACCTGCAGCGGCAAAACTGGTCTCGCGACCTTGCTGGAGAAGGAGTTCGGTTTCTTTGTGGTTCGCACCCGGGACCTCTTAGCGGCCCAGCTAGAACTCGCCCCCTCGTCCGCCGACCGACAGCACCTCATTGAGCAAGGTTTGAAGCAAAATGTCGACACCCACTCCCGGTGGGTCGTCTTGGGCGTCCTTGCTGGCCTTGAGGGGATTCCCTCCGACCAGCCAGTCGTCGTCGACCATGTCATCGATCCGAACCAGGTTGCGGAGTTTCGCAAGCACTTCGGGCCGAGTCTCGTTCATGTGCACCTATATGCGAGCCAGGAGACACTGCTCTCCCGCTACGCATCGACCGACGGACAACAGTTAGGCGCGCCGCCCTATGAGGCAATTGACCATCTCAAAGAGCAATCGGACATCCTTGCGCTGAGGAATGACGCGGACGTGCGAATTTCAACAACCCGCACTGACGCTCAAGATACGCTGGTACGCGTTGCGGCCCGTCTACACCTCTACACCCCGCCCGACGTGCGCTGTGTCGACGTCATCGTGGGTGGTCAATATGGAAGCGAAGGCAAAGGCAACGTCGTTTCCTATCTAGCTCGTGAGTACGATGTCATGGTGCGGGTCGGTGGCCCCAATGCCGGCCATACCGTCGCCAGTGCTGATGGCGCCTATACTTACCACCACATCCCGTCCGGCGCCCGTGACGTCAAAGCGAAGCTCCTACTCGGACCGGGGATGACCATCTGGCTGCCTGGATTGCTCAAGGAGATCGCCGATTGCGGGCTCACGGCAGATCGTTTATTCATCGACCCTCACGCCACCATCATCGAACCGGCCGACCGAGAAGCTGAAGGCAAACATCTGGTAGGCACAATTGCTTCGACGGGTAGCGGCAGCGGAGCGGCAACCGCGAGGCGGATTCTGGAGCGCGGTAAGCCCAGCGTTCGTCTGGCACGCGACATCCCTGAGCTTCGACCCTATGTGGGAACAGAGGGTCACTACCATGGCTGCACAGCCGATCGCCTCGAAGAGGCCTACCGCAACGGACAATCTATCTTGCTTGAGGGAACGCAAGGCAGCGGCCTCAGTTTGTTCCACGGCACCTACCCGTTCGTAACCTCGCGCGACACCAATGTAGCGGGCTGCTTGGCCGAGGCAGGCATCTCACCGAGTCGGGTGCGGAAGATCCTGGTGGTCATTCGCCCCATGCCTATCCGCGTGGGTGATCCCGATGGGGATCAGGGGCACACATCGGGGCCGCTCAAGCACGGCACAACCTTTGATGCTATTGCTGAAAAAGCGGGCTTGGACCGTGAAGCTCTGAATAAGGCGGAGAAGACCTCCACCACCAAGCGCAAACGGCGTGTGGGCTGGTTCGAATGGGACCAGTTCCGCAAGGCTTGTGCACTCAATGCGCCCACCGACATCGTCCTCACTTTCGCGGACTACATCGACGCGAGCAACAGCAAGGCCCGCCGCTTCGAGCAGCTCACTCAAGACACCATCAAGTTCGTGGAAGAACTGGAGCGCGTGGCACAAGCTCCGGTTTCGCTCATCAACACCCGGTTCCCGCGAGAGCCTGACGGAACGAACGATCTTCGCTCCGTCATCGACCGTCGGAACTGGACCGCCCGCTCAACACGTCGGATACCTCGTGGAAATCGAAAAACTGATTGACGCTTATCCAAGAATCTTTCATATGGCAGAAGCCGATACGTGGCCCAGCATCCGAGACCGCGGCCTGATGTCGGCCTCGGCTGTACTGGACCACTTCGGAGTCACCGGCCGGGCTCGCAGCCAATATGAGACCGCTCAACGGACCAGCAAGATGGCTGTGCTTCCTCAAGCGCCGGGCGAGATCGTATTGCGAGATCAAAAGCCGATGCCTCCCGAACGCTTGGCACGGGCACTGATAGACGGAACCACGCCCGAAGCCTGGTACAGGCTCATTAATGGCAAGGTCTTCTTCTGGGCTGAAGAACATCGCTTGCATGGCCTGCTCGGGGCGCGGGATTACCGACATCTCGAACATGATGTGTTGACCATTGACAGCGGCCCATTCATCCATGCATACGCTTCGAACCTCTGGTTGTGCCACATGAATTCCGGGAACACCTTTCCGATGCCTCATGCCAGGGGGATCGATGTGTTCAAGCGAATCCAGGATTATCCGGTCAATGCCCGCGGAGGTCCCGCCAAGCCAGTCGTCGAGATCGTGGTGGATGGTCAAATACCGGACATCGCGCGCTATGTCATCGAAGTGCGACGCATGAAGGGCGACCAAACGCTCCAACAACTGGCCTGAACGCGCTCGCCCGCGGGTAATAAGGCGCCACTGGCGCCGACGGTCCGTCAACTCACCAAAGGAGATGGCACTGGACGCGTCCACGCGTAGTCGTCACCAATGCAGTTAACGCAGGTGCGATCGTCGCCGACATCGCCGGGAGAAGTGTTGGCCATTGTTTTCTCTTCTCGCCAGCGTTCAGTTACCCTACCTCAACTCGCCGATTGTCAGCAGCCGCGGGGCATAGACAAACAGCCCTTCGCTGCGCCTTCGTCAGTGGCCATCGGCGCGAGGTAGAGTGTTTTCGCATAGCTTGATTGCCGTGCCAACAACATCAATTTTTACCGGGCGACCGCTTCATCGTATTCGCCGATACGCGCGTGCCTAAGCACCTCGGAACCTCGGACGGGAAGTCACGCCTTGCGGCCACGGCGCTCCAGTTCGATCGTAGTTCGCTCCAATTCTCGAGCAAACGTGGCCTCATCCGGCAGGACCATCTGATACTCCGCTGCGAGTATCTTGTTCGGTAGGTTGTCGAGTGCATAATGCGCCTCGGCCGCGCCTTTTTCAGCACACAGAATCAAGCCAACCGGGGGGTTTTCGCCGGGCTTCATCCAATGTTCACGCGCGTAGTTGAGGTAGAGATGCATCTGCCCCGCGTCCGCATAGCTGAAGCGCCCGACCTTCAAATCGATAATGAGCAGGCATCGCAGGCGCCGGTGAAAAAAACACGAGATCGACTCGAAACCAAGCGTCATCGATCCGTAGACGCCGCTGCCGACCTATGAACGCAAAGTCATCGCCGAGCTCGAGGAGAAAATCCGCCAAGTGCTGGATCAAAGCCGCTTCGAGATCCGACTCCGAATATTCGTCCTTCATGTCAAGAAATTCGAGGACAAACGGATCGCGGATCGCTTCCTCAGGCGATAGAAGATCGCCGGGTTGCGCTTCAGCCGCCTTTCCTAGCAAAGACGCCTTGTTGCGTGACAGCACCAGCCGCTCATAGAGCTGACTGCTTATCTGACGGTCAAGCTGTCGCACAGACCAGCCCTCACGCAACGCTTCAGCCTCGTAAAAATCGCGAGCAGCTTGCGCTTTCACCGCGAGGAGGCGAACGTAGGCGGACCAGGGCAACGGAAAAGCCTGAGCGATAGCATTCAGCTCAAACGCCCCGCCCGGCGGCGCCTTCACCGCCGCCTTGGTTGATTTTGCAGACGCTGTCGGGACAATCCGGGCGGGCGTGGATTGTGCAGACAGTGTCTGCACAATCCGATCCGCAGGCCACATCAAGTAAAAGGCGCGCATCTGTGCGAGATTGCGCCATCCGAAGCCGCGACCGAATCGCTCTGACAGATCGGCGCCCAAACGGCGGATCACCGCCTCGCCATAAGCGGCCCGTCCCTCCCCGCCCTGCTCGAACTCAACGATTCGTCGCCCGATCTCCCAATAGGTCGCCGTCATCAGGGCGTTCACCGTGCGAGCCGTCGCATCGCGCGCCGACGCGACTACATCGGCAATTTCACGGTGCAGTCCCGCATAAGCGGCCTGCCCGACATCACGCTGCGTCACGGTGCGTTCACCACGTCCTTGAACGCCTTGCCGGCGGTGAACTTCACAGTATTCGCGGCCGGGATGGCAATCTCCGCGCCCGTCGTCGGATTACGTCCCGTGCGGACAGCGCGCTGCCCCTGCGAAAACGCGCCGAAACCGATCAGCTGTACCGATTCGCCGCGACTCACCGCGTCCGTGATCGCGTCCAGGACCGCCTGGACGGTTTTGCTCGCGTCGGTTTTGCTGACGCCTGCGCCCCCTGCGACCGCGTCAATGAGTTCCTGCCTGTTCATGAACAGCCTCGGCAACAAAGTCAAAGCTGCACCCTACCTCATCCCGCTGCACACACGCAAATCGCTGGCCTTCGCCCCACCACTGCCTGCGGCGGGCAGCCCACCAATGAACTCCGGCTTACACCTGTCGCAGCCACGCTCGCCAAGAGCAATCGCGAACGTTTTCCGCCCGGCCAGCGTTCACACAACCAGCGCGCCGGTGCGGGTGTCATCACTCGCGCTGCCTACGTGGTCCGGTTTCCGGTGTCACCCAACCTGACTGCTTCTCCAGCCGAATCTGCCCGGCCGACCTTCGCGGACTACGGCGTCGTGCCGCGTCTCCTGCCCGCCACCGGCAGCCGGGCCTAGACTCAACTTAGTCGTGTGAGCCCCACGAAGCCTGAGGCGTTCGCCCGATGTCCAGAAATGAAGGGTAACATAGCCCTTACTATGTTACCCTTCACTCCGGCGGAGCGCATCGCGGTGCCCTTTTCACTGACAACGATGCACATCCGAACTCGCTTCCTAAAGTGTTTCTACGTAGAAACTGTCAGACTTCGGCGTCGACACACCCACCACGCGTAGATCGCACTACCTTGCAAGCTCATCCGTCCATCAAGGCACATCAGAGGTTCGGCGGGATTCGCTACCGCAGTCAGATATGGCTGGTGTCTCAGTCGATCGGCAAGCCAAAGGCCATTGTACGGATATGCTGCACCTGGTCCAACGCTTCAAGGTAGCGGTGGACTGGCACTGCAGCAAGTAGCTTCATCATGGACGAGAAGCAACGCTTCGAGTGCAGTCCGCTCAGCGTCGGTCAAGGTCCACGGTTCACCGCGCTCTGCGCGCTCCAGGTCTCTCGCGATCGTGGGTCCGGACGTGGATTGTGCAGTCAGCATCAGCACAATCCGGTCGACTGGCCAATCAAGTCGAGCGCGAACATCTGCGTGATATCTCGCCAACCAACCCTCCAATCAAATCCCTCCAGCAAGCCAGCACCCACCCCGCCAATCACGACTTCACCATAAGCAGGCCTTCCGCAACCCTGCTCGTACACGACGATCCGCCGCCTGACCTCCCTATCGGTCGCAGTCTTCGGGGTATTCATCGTGTGAGCCTAGGCTAAGATTCGTATCCGTCACCGCGGACACCCCACCGACGGCAAGCGACCTGTGGATAAAGCAAATCCGGTTCGGCATTAGATAGATACTGGCCGATAAACTGCCAGTCGGCCGGATATGAATGCCTGGTTTGATTGAGGCTGCGGATTATGATTTGAACAGGAAGCGTACGTTTCTCGTATCTTCGCCCAGTAATTCCGACAACCGGTCGCCCCATCGTCGCCATGCATCGCGCATCTGCTCGTCGTAGTCGAACTGCAGATAGATTCGATCAAGCGGATCGTTGCGCGCGTGATTCAGGCATCGATGCACGGTGCTTTCCGGAATACCGAGCGACTGCATCATTGTTGCGCATGTGCGACGCAGGTCATGGCATTTCCATTGACCGCCCGAGACAATAAGCGTATCCGTTGCTGTCGTGCGATTTTCGGTCGACGCACCCTTCCCGCGTTGCCGATCGCGGATCGCCTTGCAGGTTGTATGGATGGTGACGTGTGGAATCTTGCCCTGTTGCGACGGAAATACGTAATCGCGACGCGCGTCGCCCTCAGGCAATTCAGCGCGCACAATCTGCTGTGCCGCAAATTGCGCAAGGACGAAATCGGAAAGATGAATCGTAATCGCCGCGCTTGACTTCGTGCGTTCCTTTGGAATCGTCCATGTCCGCGCCTTGAAGTCAAGATCACCCCATCGAGTCACGAGTGTTTCACCGACACGCGTTCCGCAAGCAAGCATCACCCATACCGCTGACTCAATGGAACGCGGAAGCCGTGCAGCCGGCATAAGTTCACCGAGCGAGCGAATTTCGTCGTCCGACAGCGTGCGATGGCGTTCGTTGTCACGTACCGGGTCGTAATCACCTGCAACGACATCCTCTTTTGCGAGCGCGAGCACATCACAATCGATCAACAAGCGTTTCCAGGGCTGGTTGCGCTCGCCCCATCGAATCATTTGCTGGACGGCCGCCAACACCTCGACTGCGCGCCGGTTGTGTCCCGCGTCGGAAATCGCGGTAAGCAACGGCAGAACGTTCGAGGCAAACACGCCTGCAATCTTGTGTGTACGGAGTGCCGGCAACACATGCTTTTCCATCGCACCTCGAAGCATCTTTCCGCCATCCTTTCGGCCTTTCTTACCACGCTTCTTGTTGACGGTCGCGAACCACGTATCGAATAAATCGCCGAACGTGAGCTCCGCTGTCGCCGCTTTGTCAACCTTGGCCTGGCGTTCACGTTTCTTCGCTTCGAGATAATCCACACCGTCGCGCGCTTGTGAACGAATCGTCGCAGCAACTGCGCGTGCATCCTCTAGCGACAGCTGTCCGTCAGTCATGGTGCGCCCCCACGCCTTGCCGAGCGGCTTGTCGCATTGCTTGCCATTAATGCTGACACGAACGAGCCAGGTTTTCGAGCCATCCGGGCCAATGCGCAGGAACAGCCCGCGCCCATCCGAGAGGAAATATAGTTTCCCGATCGCCTTTGCGGTTTCGATTTGTCTAACCGTCAGAGCACCCATGATCGCCCTCCTTTGATATCGCAATAAGGTCGGCCCGCGCATCTCTAAGCAGAGCCTACGCCACATCGCAAACACTAAAAAAACACTAAAAAGTTGCGGCTCGTGGGAGATTTCCACGGAACTTGGCGGACCATTAATTCCCCGCAAACCCTTGCCAGACGTGGCTTTGACGGACCTCAACGGACCTAGCCGGATCACCCGGAAAATCATCACGATTCATTTAACTTTCCGTGAGGACTTCGACACCGGCCGCCGCCTACGATGGGCGCATGTTTTCAGGACCTGCTTCCAGGAGCCCATCATGCCCACCCGCAGACATCTGCTGTTCGCCGGCGCCACCGGCCTCGCCGCGCTCGCGGCGCTGTCGTCCGCCGGCCGCCGCGCGCTGGTCGGCCGCGCGTTCGCCGCGTCGCCGGTCGGCTCGCCGAAGGCCGCCCCGTTCGAGATCACGCACAGCGACGCCGAATGGCATCGCCGCCTCACACCGGCCCAATACACGGTCCTGCGCGAGGCCGGCACCGAGCGGCCATTCACCAGCCCGCTGAACGACGAGCACCGGCACGGCACGTTCGCGTGCGCCGGCTGCGGCCTCGCGCTGTTCTCGTCGGCCACCAAGTTCGACAGCCATACGGGCTGGCCGAGCTTCTGGAAACCGCTCGACCACGCGGTCGGCACCGACACCGACGCGTCGTTCGGGATGGTCCGCACCGAAGTGCACTGCCGCCGCTGCGGCGGCCATCTCGGCCACGTGTTCGACGACGGCCCGGCGCCCACCGGGCTGCGCTACTGCATGAACGGCGTTGCGCTCGTCTTCCACCCGGCCGCCGCCTGATCCGGCCCCATTCCGTCCGACTGGAGAACGCATCATGCTGCTCATCGTCCTTGCCTATCTCGGCGGCGTGCTCACGATCCTGAGCCCGTGCATCCTGCCCGTGCTGCCGTTCGTGTTCGCGCGCGCCGACCAGCCGTTCGTGCGCACCGGCCTGCCGCTGCTCGCCGGCATGGCGCTCACGTTCGCCGTCGTCGCGACGCTCGCCGCCGTCGGCGGCGGCTGGGTCGCGCAAGCCAACCAGGCCGGCCGCTGGATCGCGATCGTGCTGCTCGCGGTGTTCGGCCTGACGCTGCTGATGCCGCGTTTCGCGGAACACCTGACGCGCCCGCTCGTCGCAGCCGGCAACCGGCTCACCGGGTTCGCACAACGCGACGGCCGCCCGGCCGGCCCGGCGTCGTCGCTGCTGCTCGGCGTCGCGACGGGCCTGCTGTGGGCGCCGTGCGCCGGCCCGATCCTCGGCCTCGTGCTGACCGGCGCGGCGCTGCGCGGCGCGAGCGTCGGCACGACGCTGCTGCTCGTCGCGTATGCGGCCGGCGCGGCGACCTCGCTCGGCGTCGCGCTCGTGATCGGCGGCAAGGTGTTCGCCGCGATGAAGCGCTCGCTCGGCGCCGGCGAATGGATCCGGCGCGGGATCGGCGCGACGCTCCTGGCCGGCGTCGGCGCGATCGCGCTCGGCCTCGACACGGGCGCCCTCGCGCAGTTGTCGACCGTCACCACGGGCGGGCTCGAAACGAAGCTCGTCGACCGTCTCGCCGGGCGCGCGAACGGCGCGCCGGCTGCAACGGCAACGGCGACAGCAGCGGCCGCGACCGGCGCCGCCGACACCACCGACATCACGGCGGGCGGCGCGATGATGGCCGCGGCAGCCAATGGCGCGCAGACCGGCGGCGGTGCGCTGGCCGGCGGCGCGATGATGCGGACGGCCGGCGCCACCGCGGCCGCACTGCCGGTCGAAGGCACGTTGCCGTCGCTCGACGGCGCGGTGCAGTGGCTGAACTCGCCGCCGCTGACGGCGGCCGGGCTGCGCGGCAAGGTCGTGCTGGTCGATTTCTGGACGTATTCGTGCATCAACTGCCTGCGCACGCTGCCGTACACGACCGCCTGGGCACGCAAGTACGCGCCGTACGGGCTCGTCGTGATCGGCGTGCACGCGCCGGAGTTCGCGTTCGAGCGCGACATCGGCAACGTCAAGAAGGCCGTGCACGGTCTCGGCATCGACTACCCGGTCGCGATCGACAACGGCTATTCGATCTGGCGCGCCTTCGACAACCAATACTGGCCCGCGCACTACTTCATCGATGCGCAAGGGCGGATCCGCCATCACCACTTCGGCGAAGGCGAATACGCGCAATCCGAACGCGCGATCCAGTCGCTGTTGGCCGAAGCCGGCCATCCGGACGCGCTGAACGTGCCGCTCGGGCTCGCCGGCGCGCCCGCGAACGGCGCGCTCGCGGCGGCCGACAGCGCGGACGTCCGTTCGCCCGAAACCTATGTCGGCTATGCACGCGCGGAGAGCTTCGCGTCGCCGGGCGGCGCCGTGCGCGATGCGGCCCACCGTTACGACGCACCGGCCCGCCCGGATCTCAACGACTGGGGCCTCGCGGGCACGTGGAACGTCGGCGCCGAGCGCGCGTCGCTCGCCGCGCCGGACGGCCGAATCGTCTACCGCTTCCATGCGCGCGATCTGCACCTCGTGCTCGGCCCGGGCGCGAACGGCCGGCCCGTGCGCTTTCGCGTGACGCTCGACGGCGCGGCGCCCGGTGCCGCGCATGGCGCCGACGTCGACGCGCAGGGCTACGGCACCGTCACCGGCCAGCGCCTGTACCAGCTCGTCCGGCAGCCCGGCGCGATCGCCGACCGCACGTTCTCGATCGAGTTTCTCGATCCGGGCGTCGATGCGTATGCATTCACTTTCGGTTGATCGCGCGCGCCGCCCCCATTCGGCCGCCGTGTTTTCTCACCCATTGAACAGGAGCAAAAGATGAACCCGATCTCCACCCGCGAAGCCGCGGCGCGACGGCGCGCGACCTTGCTGCGCCGCATCGGCGCCGTCGCCGTCGCGGCGGCTGCCGTGTTCGGCTACCAGCGCATCGTCAATTCCGCCGAACCGATGCGCACCGCGCCTGCCCCCACGCTCGACGAAACGCCCGGCGCGTCGCACGACGAGACGGCCGTGCTCGCCGGCGGCTGCTTCTGGGGCGTGCAGGGCGTGTTCGAGCACGTGAAAGGCGTGAAGCAGGTCACCGCCGGCTATGCGGGCGGCGCGTCCGAAACCGCGCACTACGCGCTCGTCGGCTCGGGGCTGACGGGGCACGCGGAATCGGTGCGCATCGTCTACGATCCGACGCAGATCACCTACGGCCGGCTGCTGCAGGTGTTCTTCTCGGTCGCGCACGACCCGACCGAGTTGAACCGCCAGGGCCCCGACGAAGGGTCGCAGTACCGGTCCGCGATCTTCCCGACCACCGCGCAGCAACGCGCGGTCGCGACCGCGTACATCGCGCAGCTCGGCAGCGCGCATGTGTTTCCGGCGCCCGTGGTCACGCGTGTCGAAGCCTACAAGGGGTTCTATCCGGCCGAGGCCTATCACCAGAACTACCTCGAACTGCATCCTGATGCGCCGTATATCGCATTCAACGACCTGCCGAAGGTCGCCGGGCTGAAGCAGCGCTTCCCGGCGCTGTACCGTACCGACGCGGTGCTGTGGCGCGAAGCGCGCTCGTGAGCCGCTTGTGAGCCACTCGTGAGCCGCTTGCCGACCCGCGCGGCTGCGTGTGACGCGGCGCCGCCCGCCGCACGGCGGCGCCCCGGCCGCCATGCATCGGCGGCGGCTGCCTTGCGCCACGTCAACGAATCGGCGAGCCCGATGCCGGGGCAAACCCGCATCGCGTCCGCGGCGGCCGGCAACTTCGCGTAGACTTCTCCTGATCCTCGCCGCATGATGCGGCATCCGGACCAACCGCCCAGCCAGGAGGCGTCACGCATGCGCGCAGTGCCTTTGCCTGACAGCAATACCCTCGAAGAACCGTCCACCGGCGCGCTCGTGCGCGATCTGCGCCGCGTGCCCATTCATCCGGATCACTGGTACCCGCTCGCGTGGTCGCGCGAGCTCAAGCGCGGCAAGACGCTCGGCGTGCGCTTCGCCGGCGATCCGATCGTGCTCGTGCGCACCGAATCGGGCGCCGTGTATGCGCTCGAAGATCGTTGCGCGCACCGCCAGGTGCCGCTGCACGCGGGCGTCGTGAGCGGCGAAACGCTGCGCTGCTGCTATCACGGCTGGACCTACGCGTGCGACAGCGGCCGCTGCGTCGACGTGCCCTACCTCGGCCGCGAGCGCTTGCCCAACGGCGTGCGCGCGTATCCGTGCCGCGAGGCGCACGGGCTGATCTTCGTGTTCCCGGGCGACGCCACGCTCGCCGACGAACGCCCGTTCCCCGCGCTCGAATCGGCGGACCACCCCGCGTACAAGACGCGCCGCTTCGGCCGCGAGGTCAAGTGTCACTACTCGTTCATGCACGAGAACCTGATGGACATGAACCATCAGTTCCTGCATCGCAAGCAGATGGGCCAGATGCGCGCGCGCTCGGTGGGCCGCCGCCGCGGCGACGACTGGGTCGAGGTCGATTACACGTTCGCGCGGATGGAAGGCAAGCAGCCGGTCGGCGAGGCGCTCGTGTTCGGTTCGAGCAAGAAGCCCGGCGACCAGGCCAACAAGAGCGTGATGACGGTGCGCACCGAGTATCCGTACCAGACGCTGCAGATCCGCTCGAGCGAAGGCACGCTCGTGATGGACCTCTGGATCGTCTACGTGCCGCTCGACGCCGAGCAGCGCACCAACCGCACGTTCGGGCTGCTGTCGATCCACAAGCCCGGTATCCCGTTCGCGCTCGATCTCGCGTGGCCGCTGCTCGTGTGGTTCACCGAACGCATCTTCCGCGAGGATCGCTGGATCGTCGAGCGCGAGCAGGAAGCGCACGACGCCCAAGGCGCCGACTGGAACCACGAGGTGTTTCCGGTCATCAACGAGCTGCGCGACCTGCTGCGCCAGTGCGGCGCGCGCACCGTGATCCCGATCCGCGACGCGCGCGACGGCGCGTGAGGCGACGCATGGTCTCGCCGCGGCGCGCGCACCGTTAAAGCGTGAACGCGCCCGGCAGCAACGCGCGGGCCGTCGTGATCTCGACGGCGCCTCTCAGGTTGGCGAGGATCACCTCGATGTCGGGCTTGCCGATCTCGACGATTACCTGACGGCATGCGCCGCACGGCGCGATCGGGCCGTCGGTGTCGCCGACGACCGCGAGCCGCGCGAAATCCCCCGGCCGATAGCCGGCGGCGATCGCGGCGAACATCGCCGTGCGTTCCGCGCAATTGCACAGGCCGTACGACGCGTTCTCGACGTTGCAGCCGTGGAAAACCGTTCCGTCTTGCGCCAGCAGCGCCGCGCCGACCTTGAAGCGCGAATACGGCGCATACGCACGTTCGCGCGCCGCCTTCGCCTGTTCGATCAGTTCGTCTCGTTCCATCGTGTGATGTCTCCCGGAGCAGAGGTCAGCCGATCTGCTGGTAAAGGGTCGGCGGCGCTTCGCCGGTCTCGCCGAGCACATAGCTGCGGCGAATCGCGTCCGCCGCATGGGCCGCCGTTGCTTCGTCGCGGGCGTGCACGAAGCCGAGCGGCTCGCCGGCCTCGATGCGCTGCCCGATCTCCGCGAGCGCCGTCAGGCCGACGCTGACGTCGATCGCGTCCTCCGCGCGGGTGCGGCCGCCGCCGAGCGCGACCACCGCCAGCCCGAGCGCGCGGCAATCGACGCGCCGCACCACGCCGCTCGCAGGCGCCGGAACCGGCACGATCACCGCCGCCCGCGCCAGATGCCGCGCGGGCGCGTCGAGCAGGTCGGCGGGACCGCCGAGCGCGACGACCATCCGTGCGAAACGCTCGGCCGCCGTGCCGGAATCGAGCGCGTGCTGCAACTTCTCGCGCGCATGGGCGGCATCGCGCGCCAACCCGCCGGTCACGAGCAGTTCAGCCGACAGCGCCATCGTCACGTCATGCAACCGCGCGGGACGCGACTTGCCCGTCAGATAGTCGATCGCGCATGCGACCTCGAGCGCATTGCCCGCGCATGGCGCGAGCGACTGGTTCATGTCGGTGAGGATCGCGGTCGTCTTCATGCCGGCGCCGTTGCCGACGTCGACGATGCTGCGAGCCAGCTCCGCCGATTTCTCCGCCGTCGGCATGAACGCGCCGGAGCCGACCTTGACGTCCATCACGAGCCCGTCGAGCCCCGCCGCGAGCTTCTTCGACAGGATCGACGCGGTGATCATCGCGACCGATTCGACGGTCGCCGTCACGTCGCGGATCGCGTAGATGCGCTTGTCGGCCGGCGCGAGCCGCGCGGTCTGCCCGATGATCGCGACGCCGACCTCGCGCACCGTGCGGCGAAACGCGTCCGTCTCGGGCATCACGTCGTAACCGGGAATCGCGCTCAACTTGTCGAGCGTGCCGCCGGTATGGCCGAGCCCGCGCCCCGAGATCATCGGCACGTAGCCGCCGCACGCGGCCACCATCGGCCCGAGCATCAGCGACACGACATCGCCGACGCCGCCCGTCGAATGCTTGTCGATCACCGGCCCGCCGAGATCGAGCGCGCGCCAGTCGAGCACGTCGCCGGAATCGCGCTGCGCGAGCGTCAGCGCGACGCGCTCGTCCGTGCTCAGGTCGTTGAAATACACGGCCATCGCGAACGCGGCCACCTGGCCTTCGGTCACGCTGCCGTCGGTCACGCCGCGCACGAACGCGGCCATCCCGTCGCGATCGAGCGGCTGCCCGTCGCGCTTCCTGCGAATGAATTCCTGCGGTAGAAACATCGTTGCCTCGCTTCGATCGGTCGGAGTCTGCTGCACGGTTCAATGCAGCGAAAAGAACAGGCCGGCAATCGCCGCGCTCATCAGGTTCGACAGCGTCGCGGCCGTCAGCGCGCGCAAGCCGAGCCGCGCGACGTCCGAGCGGCGCTCGGGCGCGACCGCGCTGAAGCCGCCCGCGAGAATCGCGATCGACGAGAAGTTCGCGAAGCCGCACAGCGCGAACGACACGATCGCGAGCGTCTTCGGGTCGAGCACCTGCAGGCCGGCCGCCGCCGCGTGCGCGCCGCCTTTCAGGTACGGCGACAGGTCGCCGTAGGCGACGAATTCGTTGAAGATCAGCTTCTCGCCGATGAAGTTGCCGGCCAGCGTCGCATCGTGCCACGGCACGCCGATGATCCACGCGAGCGGCGCGAACAGATGGCCGATGATGCCGACCAGCGTGACCTGCGGAAAGCCCGCGAACGCGGCCGCGCCGCCGACGATCAGGTTCATCAGCGCGATGAGCCCGACGAACGCGATCAGCATCGCGCCGACGTTGATCGCGATGCGCAGCCCGACCGACGCGCCGGACGCGGCCGCCTCGATCACGTTGGCGGCGCGCTTGTCGTCGAAGTCGAGCCCGTCGACCACCACGCGGCTCGGCTCGACGGTCGGAAACAGCAGCTTGCCGAACAGCAGCCCGCCCGGCACCGCCATGAACGACGCGGCGAGCAAGTACTCCATCTTCACGCCGAGGCCGGCATAGCCGACCAGCACCGAGCCCGCGACCGACGCCATGCCGCTCGCCATCACCGTGAAGATCTCGGCGCTCGTCATGTTGCGCACGAACGGCTTCACGAGCGCGGGCATCTCGCTCTGCCCGAGGAAGATCGTCGCGACGGCCGAGCACGCCTCGATGCGGCTCACGCCGAGCACTTTCGCCAATCCCGCGCCGAGGATCGCGACGATCCATTTCATCACGCCGATGTAGTACAGCACCGAGATCAGCGCGGTGACGAAGATGATCATTGGCAGCACGCGCAGGCCGAACACGAACCCGCCGTCGCCGAACAACTGGAACATGCGTGCATCGACGAGCCCGCCGAACACGAACGCGATGCCGTGGTTGCCCATGTCGAGCACGCGATTGACGCCGTTCGCGGCCGCGGCCAGCGCTGCGCGGCCCGACGGCACGAACAGCACCAGCGCGCCGATCGCGAACTGCGTGAAGAGCGCGGCGATCATGGTCCGGCCGCTGACCGCGCGGCGGTTGTTCGACAGCAGATACGCGACCAGCAACAGAAACAGCATACCGAGGAGACTGCGCAGAATATCCACCTTGTGCTCCTTTCTCACTATTTGAACTGTCCGGCGGGCGGCCCGTGCCCGCGACCCGCGTGATCGGGTGGGTGGATGTTACTCGGTCGACATGCGCGCAGGCAACGTCGCCAAAATCGCCGCGATCAATGCCATCGATCGTTTCTCTTTTGCCCTTCGCCGGCTTGATCAGTCGTTCTACCTACTCTTCGAAAACACGCGCGGGGCGCGCCGCTCGAACGGACACGCCCCGCCTGACACGCGCCGTTCAACCCGCGCGTTCGACCGGATGCGGCTCGCGCAGCCGGTTCGCGATCCGCGCGGCCTCGTAGTAGCCGGCCGCCGGCGGGCGCTTCAGGTAGCGGCCCGCGCCGCGCACCGCGCGCAACTCGCCGTCGGCCCACGCGAGTGCGCCGCGCGTGAGCGTATGCGTCGCGACACCCTGCACCGTCATCCCCTCGAACACGTTGAAGTCGACCTGCTGGTAATGCGTCTTCACCGAGATCGTCTTCGTCGCGGCCGGGTCCCACACGACGAGGTCGGCATCGGCGCCGACCTGCACGGCGCCCTTGCGCGGATACAGGTTGAAGATCTGCGCGGCGTTCGTCGACGTGATCCGCACGAACTCGTTCGGCGTGATGCGGCCATGATTCACGCCGTGATGCCACAGCACCGACATGCGGTCCTCGACGCCGCCGCAGCCGTTCGGGATCTTCGTGAAATCGTCGCGGCCCATCGCCTTCTGCGATGCGCAGAATACGCAGTGATCGGTCGCCGTCGTATGCAACTGCCCCGACTGCAGCCCGCGCCACAGCGCCTCGCGATGCTCGGCCGAGCGGAACGGCGGGCTCATCACGTGGGCCGCCGCGCGCGTCCAGTCGGGATCGCGATAGACGGCCTCGTCGATCACGAGATGGCCCGGCAACACTTCGCCGAACACGCGCAGCCCCTCGCTGCGCGCGCGCGTGATCACGTCCACCGCGTCCTTCGCCGACACGTGCACGATATACACGGGCACGCCGAGCACCTGCGCGATGCGGATCGCGCGGTTCGCGGCCTCCCCCTCCACTTCCGGCGGCCGCGACAGCGGATGCGCCTCCGGCCCCGTAATCCCGCGCGCGAGCAGCGCCTTTTGCAGCTGGAACACGAGTTCGCCGTTCTCCGCGTGCACGGTCGGCAGCGCGCCGAGCTCGAGCGAACGCGTGAAGCTGTTCACGAGAATCTCGTCGTCGGCCATGATCGCGTTCTTGTACGCCATGAAATGCTTGAAGCTCGACACGCCATGCTCGCGCACGAGCGTGCCCATGTCGCGGTGCACGCTGTCGTCCCACCACGTCACGGCCACGTGGAAGCCGTAGTCGGAAGCCGACTTCTCGGCCCAGCCGCGCCATTCCCGGAACGCATCCATCAGCGGCTGCTTCGGGCTCGGAATCACGAAATCGATGATGCTCGTCGTGCCGCCCGACAGCCCGGCAGCGGTGCCCGAGTAGAAATCGTCGCTCGCGGTCGTGCCCATGAACGGCAGTTCCATGTGCGTATGCGGGTCGATCCCGCCCGGCATCACGTACTGGTCGTGCGCATCGACAACGGTTGCGCCGGCCGGCGCGTCGATCTGCTCCGCGATCTGCAGGATCGTGCCGCCGTCCTGCGGGTCCGCGCAGAGCACGTCCGCGCGATAGGAGCGGTCCGCATCGACCACGGTGCCGCCACGAATCAGGATTGCCATTTCGTTGCCTCCTCGTTGACTGTCGGGTGCCGCATGCCGCGCGGGTCGCATCCGGCTCGCGCGTCATGCGCTCGCGATCTGCGCGCGCTGTCCGGCGCGCCACTTCATCCAGGTGCCGTACACGCCGGACGCCAGCACGAGGCCGACGAACCACGCGTACGTGTAAAGCGTGTTGAAGAACGCCGGCACGTTCGGGAACGACGCCGGAAACGCCGTATGCAGGAAGCCCGGCAGGTTCGGCAGCACGCCGATCGCGAGCGCGGCCAGCGCGGCCGGGTTCCAGCCGCGCGCGTAGCTGAAGCCGCCGCGCTCGTCGAACAGCGCGCGCGTGTCGAGCCGCGTGCCGCGAATCAGGAAATAGTCGACCATCAGGATGCCCGCGACGGGCCCGAGCAGCGCCGAATAGCCGACGAGCCAGGTGAAGATATAGCCGTCCGTCGTCGCGAGGATCTTCCACGGCATCATCACGATCGCGATCGTCGCGGTGATCATCCCGCCCGCCCGGTACGAGATCGCCTTCGGCCAAAGGCTCGAAAAATCGTAGGCAGGCCCGACGAGATTCGCGGCGAGGTTGCAGCACATCGTGTCGAGCGTGAGGATCACGAGCGCGATGCCCACGCCGATGCCCGTCATCCGGCTTGTCAGGTCGATCGGATCCCAGATCGCGTTGCCGTAGATCACGACGGTCGCCGACGTCACGACGACCGACACCACCGACAGCAGCGCCATCGGCAGCGGCAGCCCGATCGACTGGCCGATCATCTGGTCGCGCTGCGAATGCGCGAAGCGCGTGAAGTCGGGAATGTTCAGCGCGAGCGTCGCCCAGAAGCCGACCATCGCGGTCAGGCCCGGCCAGAACGTCGCCCAGAAGAGCCCCGCCTTCTTGCCGCCCGCGACGAACTGCGACGGCGCCGACAGCATCGAGCCGACACCGCCCGCCCGCGACGTCGCCCACCACACGAGCGCCACGCACATCACGACCTTGATCGGCGCGGACCAGCTTTCGAGCCAGCGGATCGAATCGGTGCCGTGCAGGATGAAGTACAGCTGCAGCGCCCAGAACACGAGAAAGCACGCGAGCTGCCCGAACGAGATGCCGACGAGCGGCAGCGCCGCGCCGTGCAGCGCGTTGCCGGTCAGGATGTTCAGCAGCGTGTAGATCGCGCTGCCGCCGAGCCAGGTCTGGATGCCGTACCAGCCGCACGCGACGATCGCGCGCAGCAGCGCCGGCAGCTTCGCGCCCTGCGTGCCGAACGACGCGCGCACCAGCACCGCGTACGGAATCCCGTGCTTCGCGCCCGCATGGCCGATCAGCAGCATCGGCACGAGCACGATCAGGTTGCCGAGCAGCACAGTCATCACCGCCTGCCACGGCGACATGCCTTCCTGGATCAGCCCGGCCGCAAGCATGTACGACGCGATGTTCATCACCATCCCGACCCACAGCGCCGCGAAGTGGTACCACTTCCACGTGCGCTGCGCCGGCGTCGTCGGCGCGAGGTCGTCGTTGTACAGGCTGCCGCCGTGCGCCGCGGCGCTGTCGGCATCGGCGGGAATCGCTGCTGGTTTCATTGAACGCGCTCCACGAAAACGTCGGCGCCGGCATCGTATGATGCCGGCCCGGTGAAACGAAAAGCGGCGGCGCAACGTCTGCCGCGCCGCCGGACGCCGGTCAGGCCGCCTTCGCGTGCTTCTCGGGCGCGGCGGCCGGGCCGCCGCTCGCACCGGCATCCGCGCTCGCCGGATTGTTCGGATGCGTGGTCCAGTTCGCGTAGCCGCCCGAATCGACGCGCTCCATCGTGATGCATTGCTCGACCGGACACACATGCATGCAAAGATTGCACCCGACGCATTCCGAATCGATCACTTCGAAATGCCGCACGCCGTCCTTCGTCGCCGTGATCGCCTGATGCGACGTATCCTCGCACGCGATGTGGCACAGCCCGCACTGGATGCAGCGGTCCTGGTCGATGCGCGCCTTGATGTCGTATTTCAGGTTCAGGTACTTCCAGTCGGTCACGTTCGGCACCGCGCGGCCGCGGATGTCGTCGAGCGTCGCGTAGCCCTTCTCGTCCATCCAGTTCGACAGCCCGTCGGCGAGATCCGACACGATCCGGAATCCGTAATGCATCGCGGCGGTGCACACCTGCACGCTGCCGGCGCCGAGCACCATGAATTCGGCCGCGTCGCGCCACGACGAGATGCCGCCGATGCCCGAAATCGGCAGGTTCGGCGTTTCCGGATCCCGTGCGATCTCCGCGACCATGTTCAGCGCGATCGGCTTGACCGCCGGCCCGCAATAGCCGCCGTGCGTGCCCTTGCCGTCGACGGTCGGCATCGGCGCCATCTGATCGAGATCGACCGCGACGATCGAGTTGATCGTGTTGATCAGCGACACGCCGTCCGCACCGCCCTTGTACGCGGCGCGCGACCCCATCCGGATGTCGCTGATGTTCGGCGTGAGCTTCACGAGGCACGGCAGCTTCGTGCCTTCCTTCACCCAGCGCGTGACCATCTCGACGTATTCGGGCACCTGCCCGACCGCCGCGCCCATCCCGCGCTCGCTCATCCCGTGCGGACAGCCGAAGTTGAGTTCGACCGCATCGGCGCCGGTATCCTCGACGAGCGGGAGAATCCATTTCCAGTCTCGCTCGTTGCACGGCACCATCAGCGACACGATCAGCGCGCGGTCCGGCCAGTCGCGCTTCACCTGCGCGATCTCTGTCAGGTTCACGTCGAGCGGGCGGTCGGTGATCAGCTCGATGTTGTTCAGCCCCGCGATGCGCTGGCCGTTCCACTGCACCGCGCCGTAGCGCGAACTGACGTTGACGACGTGCGGATCGAGCCCGAGCGTCTTCCAGACGACGCCGCCCCAGCCTGCCTCGAACGCGCGATTGACGTTGTAGGCCTTGTCGGTGGGCGGCGCGGACGCCAGCCAGAACGGATTCGGCGAGGTGATGCCTGCGATGGTGCAGCGAAGATCGGCCATGTTCGGCTCCGTGAGAAGGGTCGTGTTCGGTGTGCTGACGATGCGACGCGCGTTCAGGCCGCCTTCGCGTCGCGCGCGGCGAGCGTCGCGTCGATCGACGCGGCCGCGCGCTTGCCGTCCTGCACGGCCTGCACCGTGAGGTCGATGCCGTCGGTCGCCGCGCAGTCGCCGCCGGCCCATACGTCGGGCAGCGCCGTCCGCCCGTCCGCATCCACCGCGATACGCGTGCCGTCCGCGGTCAGCAATTCGGCCGCGACGCCGTCAGGCACGAGCGTCTGGCCGATCGCCTTCAGCACCATGTCCGCATCGACGATGAAGCGCTCACCCGATGCGGCCTCGAATTCGACGCCCGTCGCCTGCCCGTTCACGCCCGCGATGCGCACCGGCGTCGCGTGCGTGACGAGCGCGACGCCGCACTTCTGCGCGAACTCGCGCTCGGCCCACGTCGCGCTCATCGCGTCCACGCCGCGCCGGTACACCATCGTCACGCGCTCGGCGCCGAGCTTGCGGCTCTGCACGGCCGCATCGATCGCCGTATTGCCGCCGCCGATCACGATCACGCGCCGCCCGACCGGCACGTTCTCCAGTGTGTCTGCCTGCCGCACCTGCTCGATGAAGTCGACTGCATTCATCACGCCGCCCAGTTGCTCGCCGTCGATCTCGAGCGCACGCACGCCGCCGAGCCCCATCGCGAGAAATACCGCGTCGTGCTGCTCGCGCAATGCGTCGAGCGTCACGTCGCGCCCGAGCGCCACGCCCGTTTCCAGCGTGATGCCGCCCACCGACAGCAGCCACTCGACTTCACGCTGCGCGAAATCGTCGACGGTCTTGTACGCGGCGATCCCGTATTCGTTGAGGCCGCCGGCCTTCGGGCGCGCGTCGAACAGCGTGACGCGATGCCCCGCGAGCGCGAGCCGGTGCGCGCATGCGAGCCCGGCCGGCCCCGCGCCCACCACCGCGACATGGCGGCCCGTGTCGGGCGCGCGCCGGAACTGCACCGCACCGGTCTGCATCGCCCAGTCGGTTGCATGCCGCTGCAGCGCGCCGATCGCGACCGGTTGCGCATCCTGATGGTTGCGCACGCACGCGCCTTCGCACAGGATCTCGGTCGGGCACACGCGTGCGCACATCCCGCCGAGCGGATTCGCGGACAGGATGTCGGTCGCGGCGCCTTTCAGGTTGCCGTTGCCGATCTTGCGGATGAAGCTCGGGATGTCGATCTGCGTCGGACACGCGTGCACGCACGGCGCGTCGTAGCAGTAGTGGCAGCGACTTGCGGCGGCGGCCGCCGCGGTCGGATCGAGCAGCGGCGCGATATCGGCGAATTCGCACGAGAGTTGCGTGGACGACAGGCGATGCGCGGCGATATCGCCGGTTGGCTGAGTGGTCATACGCGTTCCTTCGACTGGGTGGAGACAAAGCCGTCCCCGCCGGCTGCGAATGCTCAGTCGGGGCGGTCATGCTTAGGCATGCTACGGTCAACGGTGCGCGGCCTGCCTGTCGCGCTATGTCCGGTCGGTCATGAAGCCGGCTCGCACGCACGCGACAGCATCGCGTGCAGCAATACGTTCGCGCCGGCCTCGATCCATGCGGGCGTCGCGTCCTCGATCTCGTTGTGGCTGATGCCGTCGACGCAGGGCACGAACACCATCGACGTCGGCGCGACCTGCGCCAGATAGCACGCATCGTGGCCCGCGCCCGACACGATGTCGCGATGCGAGTAGCCGAAGCGATCGGCCGCGTCGCGCACGGCCGCCACGCATGCCGGGTCGAACGCGACCGGCTTGTAATAGAAAATCTGCTCGAGTTCGGTATCGAGCCCGATGTCGGCCGCGATGCGCGCGACGCCGTCGCGCAGCGCCGCGTCCATCTTCGCGAGCACGGCGTCGTCCGGATGACGGAAATCGACGGTAAAGAACACGCGGCCGGGAATCACGTTGCGCGAGTTCGGGTGGACCTGCATCATGCCCACCGTCGCGCAGCCGAACGGCGCATGATCGAGGCCGATCCGGTTGACGAGATCGACCACGCGCGCCGCGCCGAGCAGCGCGTCGCGGCGGCGCGGCATCGGCGTCGGCCCCGCGTGCGCTTCCTGGCCGGTGAACGTGATCTCGTACCAGCGCTGCCCCTGCGCGTCGGTCACGACGCCGATCGTCTTGCATTCCGCTTCGAGAATCGGCCCCTGCTCGATATGCAGTTCGAACGCCGCGTGCAGCTTGCGCCCGCCGCACGGTACGTCGCCCGCGTAGCCGATGCGCGCGAGTTCCTCGCCGATCGTCTTGCCGTCCACATCCTTGCGCGACAGCCCGTAGTCGAGCGTGAACACGCCCGCGAATACGCCCGACGCGACCATCGCCGGCGCGAAGCGCGAGCCCTCCTCGTTGGTCCAGATCACGACCTCGACCGGATGCTCGGTCTCGATGCCGTGATCGTTCAGACTGCGAATCACTTCGAGACCGCCGAGCACGCCGTAGATGCCGTCGAAGCGCCCGCCGGTGGGCTGCGAATCCGCATGCGAGCCGGTGACGACCGGCGCCGCGTCGGCCACGCGGCCCGCACGGCGCATGAACACGTTGCCCATCGTATCGACCGTCACCGTACAGCCGGCGGCCTTCGCCCAGCCGACGATCAGGTCGCGGCCGGCCTTGTCGAGATCGGTCAGCGCGAGCCGACACACGCCGCCTTTCGGCGTCGCGCCGATTTTCGCGACTTCCATCAGGCTGTCCCACAACCGCTTGCCGTCGACCTTGATCGACGTGTCGAAAGCTGCCCGCTTCACTGTTTCCGATACCGCGTTCATTCGTATCGCTCCTGTGGGGTCGGTGATGTCGTCGGCCCGGCCTGTGCCGGTGCGTGCGAGACCTCTTTCGGGGCACGCCGCACGGATGCGGTGCAGGTGCCCGCCGGTTCGCGAAACACGTCAAATCCTGTCCGATTGGACAGGTTTTAGACGATCAAAATGACCAGCGCAACGTCTTTCTTGCGTGACGCGGCAGAGCGAGAACCGTGCCACCGCAACGCAGCATCGCCGTGGCATCACGACATTCCTGTCTGTGCGTGCGACGCGAATCAGCGGCTAGAATGAAGCCCAACGCGGCATGACCGCCGCGCGAGGGTAACGATGAGACATGACGAGGCGACGATCGAAGCCACCGACCGGGACGAAACGCCGGCGCCTTTGCGGCGACGCAAGGCGCACATACGCGAGTCCAACGAAGCACATCTGCTCGCGTGCGCGGAAGCCGTATTCGCGGAACGCGGGCTCGCCGGCGCCAGCACCGCGATGATCGCGGAGCGCGCCGGCCTGCCGAAGGCGAACGTGCACTACTACTTCCCGACCAAGCTCGCGTTGTACCGACGCGTGCTCGACGACCTGTTCGAAGATTGGCATCGCGCGGCCGGTTCGTTCGAGGCCGGCGACGATCCGGTGGACGCGATCGGCAGCTACGTGCGCGCGAAGATGGCGCTGTCGCGGCGGCGCCCGCTCGGCTCGAAGGTCTGGGCCAACGAGATCATCCACGGCGCGGAGCACATGCAGGACATCCTGTCGCAACGTGTGAAGCCGTGGTTCGACACGCGCGTCGAAGTGATCGAAGGATGGATCGCGCGCGGGCTGCTCGCGCCGATCGACCCGCATGCGCTGATGTACCTGATCTGGTCGACCACGCAACACTATGCGGATTTCGATGCGCAGATTCGTGCGCTGAGCGGCAAGCGCGCGTTCACGAAGAAGGCGTTCGACGAAAAGACCGAGCAGGTCGTGCAGCTCGTGATTCGTGCGTGCGGCGCGGTGTCGCCGAACGCGAAGCCGTAGCACGACACGGCGAGCCGCCGAATAAAAAACGGGCGGCGCGCATCACCCGGGCATGTCCCGTGCGATACGCGCCGCCCGTGTTGCCACTTGCGTGCGCGGGTACGACGCGACGCGTCATGCGTCGTGTCAAGCGATCCGCTCGATTGCAACCGCCGTCGCTTCGCCGCCGCCGATGCACAGCGAGGCGATACCGCGCGTCAACCCGTACGTCTCGAGCGCGGCCAGCAGCGTCACCATCACGCGCGCACCCGATGCGCCGATCGGATGCCCGAGTGCGCACGCGCCGCCGTGCACGTTCACCTTCTCGTGCGGCAGGTCGAGGTCGCGCATCGCGGCCATCGGCACCACCGCGAACGCTTCGTTGATCTCGAACAGGTCGACGTCGCGCAGGTTCCAGCCGGTTTTCTCCGACAGCTTGCGCAGTGCGCCGATCGGCGCGGTCGCGAACAGGCCGGGCTTGTCCGCATAAGTCGAATGCCCGACGATCACGGCCTTCGGCGTGACGCCGAGGCGCTCGGCTTCCGAGCGGCGCATCATCACGAGCGCGGCCGCGCCGTCCGAGATCGACGATGCGTTCGCAGCCGTCACCGTGCCGCCGTCGCGAAACGCCGGCTTCAGCGTCGGAATCTTGTCGAGTTTCGCCTTGCCCGGCTGCTCGTCGATCGACACGACGCTTTCCGTCTTGCCGGCCTTCACGGTCACCGGCGCGATCTCCGATGCGAAACGCCCATCCGCGATCGCGCGCTGCGCCCGCGTCAGCGACGCAATCGCGAACGCATCCTGCGCTTCGCGCGTGAACTGGTAGGCCTGCGCGCAATCCTCCGCGAACGTGCCCATCAGGCGGCCTTTTTCATATGCGTCCTCGAGCCCGTCGAGGAACATGTGGTCGAGCACCTGCCCGTGCCCCATGCGCATGCCCGCGCGCGCCTTCGGCAGCAGGTACGGCGCATTCGTCATGCTCTCCATCCCGCCCGCGACGGCCACGCCCGCGGACCCCGCCAGCAGCAGGTCGTGCGCGAACATCGCCGCCTTCATCCCCGAACCGCACATCTTGTTGACCGTGGTCGCGCCCGCCGCGAGCGGCAGCCCGGCCTTCAGCGCGGCCTGCCGCGCGGGCGCCTGCCCCTGGCCGGCCGGCAGCACGCAGCCGAACACGATTTCGTCGATACGTTCGGCCGGCACGTTCGCGCGCTCGAGCGCCGCACGAATCGCCACCGCGCCAAGGTCGCTCGCGCTGGCCGCCGCCAGGTCTCCCTGAAAACCGCCCATCGGCGTACGGGCCGCACCCACGATTACGATCGGATCCTGAGTCGTCATGATTCGCTTCCTCCAGTGTCAGCGCGGTGCCATGCGCAACGCGCCATCGAGACGGATGACTTCGCCGTTCAGCATCGTGTTCTCGGCGATGTGGCGCACCAGCGCCGCAAATTCTTCCGGGCGGCCGAGCCGCGGCGGGAACGGCACGCTCTTGCCGAGCGCGTCCTGCACGTCCTGCGGCATGCCGGCCATCATCGGCGTCGCGAAGATGCCGGGCGCGACCGTCACGACGCGAATGCCGAAGCGCGCGAGCTCGCGCGCGATCGGCAGCGTCATGCCCACCACGCCGCTTTTCGACGCCGCATACGCGGCCTGGCCGATCTGCCCGTCGAACGCCGCGACCGACGCGGTGTTGACGATCACGCCGCGCTCGCCTTCCGCGTTCGCGTCCTGCTTCGACATCGCTTCGGCGGCCAGCCGGATCATGTTGAACGTGCCGACGAGGTTGATCGACACCGCGCGCGCGAAGCGGTCGAGCGAATGCGGGCCGTCGCGGCCGACGACCTTCTCGCCCGGCGCGACGCCCGCGCAGTTCACGAGCGCGTCGACGCGACCGAACGCATCGCGCGCGGCGGCGACGGCCGCCTGGCCGTCGGCCTCGCTCGTCACGTCGGTCTTCACGAAGCGCGCGGCCGCGCCGAGTTCGTTGGCGAGACTCGCACCCGCCTCCTCGTTGACGTCCAGCAGCACGGCCTTGCCGCCTTGCGCGACGACCATGCGCGCCACCGCGGCACCCAGGCCGGAACCTGCGCCCGTAATCAGAAAAACGCGATCCTCGATATTCATTCGCAGTCCATATTCAGGGTTGAACGGCCTTCTCGGCTTCCATCTTGCGCAACACGAAGCGCTGGATCTTGCCGCTCGGGGTTTTCGGCAGCGCGTCGACGAAATCGATCGCGCGCGGATAGGCGTGAGCGGACAGCCGCCGCTTCACGTGCAGACTCAATTCCTCGGCCAGTTCCGGTGTGCCGTCGAACCCTTTCGACAACACGACGAACGCCTTCACGATCTCCGTGCGCTCCGGATCGGGCACGCCGATCACGGCGGCCTCGCTGACGGCCGGATGCTCGATCAGCGCGCTCTCCACGTCGAACGGGCCGATCCGGTAGCCGGACGACGTGATCACGTCGTCCGCGCGGCCGATGAAGCTCACGGCGCCGTCCGGCTCCAGCTCGACGTTGTCGCCGGTCCGGTAATAGCCGCCTGCGATCGCCGGCGTGTCCTGCTGCCAGTAGCCGCGGAACCACAGCAGCGGCGAGCGCGCGATGTCGATCGCGAGGTTGCCGGGCTCGCCGGGGCCGAGCTCGCGGCCCGCTTCGTCGAGCACCGCGACACGGTAGCCCGGCATCGCGAAGCCGGCGGAACCGATGTGCACCACGTGCGCGAGGCCGTGATGGTTGTTCACGACCATCCCGAGTTCGGTCTGGCCGTAGTGATCGTGGATCGGCGCGCCGAGCGCCGCGTGGAACCAGCGCACCACTTCCGGGTTCAGCGGTTCGCCCGCGCTGCTTACCACGCGCAGCCGGCCCTTCGCGCGCGCGGCCGCTTCCGGCCCGGCCGCCATCAGCATCCGGAACGCGGTCGGCGAGCCGGCGAGGCTCGTGATGCCGAGCCGTTCGATCACGTCATACGTGCTGTCGACCGTGAAGCCGCCCTCGTACAGCGTCGTCGCATGGCCGAGCAGCAGCGGGCCGGTGATCGCGTAATAGAGCCCGTACGCCCAACCCGGATCGGCGATGTTCCAGAACCGGTCGCCTTCGCGCAGGTCGACTGCCTCGCGCATGTATGCGCCGAACGCGAGCAGCGCGTACAGCGGCACCGGCACCCCCTTCGGCAAGCCCGTCGTGCCCGACGTCGACATCATCATGAACAGGTCCCACCCCTTGCGCAGCACGGGCTCGAACGTATCGGACTGCGCGTCGAGCGCCGCGCGGAAATCGATGTCGTGCGCCGACAGCGTCTCGCCTGCTTCGCGCACCGTCGCCACCGGCGGACAATCGGCGATTTCGTCGAGCTTCGCGCGATTCGCGACGTTCGTCACGACGAGCCGCGCGTCGCTCATGCGCAGCCGGTGCTCGATCGCCTTCGGGCCGAATGCGGTGAACAGCGGCTGGTACACGGCGCCTGCACGCCACGTGCCGAGGATCGTCGCGACGAGCTCGGGCGTACGCGGAAGCAGCCCGGCCACCACGTCGCCCGGCTTCACGCCCTGCGCGACGAGCAGGTTCGCGACCCGGGCCGAGAGCGCCTGCATCTGCGCGAACGTGAAGCTGTGGTGCCGGCCGCCGACATCGATCCAGTCGAGCGCGATCGCGTCGGCCTTCGCGTGCCGGTCGCAGCACTCGACGCACGCGTTCAGGCCACGCTCCAGGTCGCCGGCCAATTGCGCGGCGGCGGTCTCGATACTGAACCGGGCCACGGCGTCGGCGTAGGCCGGCACCGCCCGGGCGATAGCTCCTTCAGGCATGCGTGTCTCCTGTACGTTATGGCCGCCGGCGAGCCAGGGCGCGACGGGGATACATCGATAGTAGACAGCCGCTACATTGCAATCAATGACAAACCGAATCTAGAATCGTGATCGCTTTTGCCATGTCGGAGGACGCAGGAAAATGGGGCCGCAGATGATTTCGCCGGATTTCGTCGACGATGCGCTCGCGTGCCTGCGCCGGCGCGACCTGCCGACCGCGCCCGTGCTGCGCGCCGCCGGGTTGCCGGCCGCCGTGCGCGAGCCCGTCACGCCGCAGCAGTACGGCCGGCTGTGGCTCGCGATCGCCGGCGCGCTCGACGACGAATTCTTCGGGCTCGCCGCGCGTCCGATGCGGCGCGGCAGCTTCACGCTGCTGTGCCACGCGGTGCTGCATGCCGGCACGCTCGACAAGGCGCTGCGGCGCGCGCTGAAGTTCCTGCGGGTGGTGCTCGACGAGCCGCACGGCGAACTCGTCGTGGCCGACGGGCAGGCGCAGATCGTGCTGACGCAATCGGGCGCGCCGTACCCGGCATTCGCGTACCGGACGTTCTGGCTGATCCTGCTCGGCGTCGCGTGCTGGCTGATTGGCCGGCGCATCCCGCTGCAGCGCATCGACTTCGCGTGCCCGAGCCCCGGCCAGCGCAGCGACTATCACCAGTTCTTCGGCGTCCCCGTGCATTTCGACCGGCCCGACAGCCGGCTCGCATTCAACGCCGCGTACCTCGCGCTACCGACGATCCGTTCGGAACAGGCGCTGAAGACCTTCCTGCGCGGTGCGCCCGGTAACCTGCTCGTGCGCTACCGGCACGACACGGGCTGGGTCGCGAAGACACGCGCACACCTGAAGGCGCTGCCGGCCGCCGAGTGGCCCGACTTCGACACGCTGGCCGTGCGGCTCGATACGACGCCCGCGACGCTGCGGCGGCGTTTGCGCAGCGAAGGGCAAAGCTTCGCCGCGATCAAGGACGAGTTGCGCGGCGCGCTGGCGCAGTCGCTGTTGCGCGGGCATGCGCTCGGCGTCGCGGAGATCGCGGCCGAGCTCGGCTTCACCGAGCCGAGCGCGTTTCATCGCGCGTTCCGGAAATGGACCGGCACGAGCCCCGGCGCGTTTCGGCGCGACGTCCATGCGGCGGAGGCGGAGTCTTGAATGACCGGTGGATTCGAAGCGTCTCGTCAGGTGCCGCCGATACGATGCGACCATCCGCGGGGCGTCCATCGCCGATGAATCGCGGCACACATCCGATCAACCCTTACCGCTGACGCTCGATGCAATCCACCTTCTTTTCCGATACCGAACTGGCTGATCTGCGCGCGCACGGCATCGTACTGTTTGCCGGCCGCGTGATCTTCGATGCGCAACCGCCGATGCCGGCCGACCAGATCGCAGCCGTACAGGCCTGCTGTCACGGCGACATTCCGCTCCCGTTGCTCGAGCTGTGGCGTATCACGGCCGGCGGCAGCCTCGACTACGACCTGACGCTGGAGATGAACGGCAATGTCGAAGCGATCGGCTGGAGCGAACTGTTCTACAACGGCAGCGACGGTTATCGCGACCTGCAAGGCTGGATCGACCACGAACTCGAACTGGCCGAAGAAGCCGCGGAGGAGAACGCCCGCACGTGGAACGGCAAAATCGGCGCGCTGCCGTTCGGCGGCTTCGAATATTGCGATCGCATCTACGTCGTTACGGAGCCGGGCGCCCGGGACTATGGTCATGTGCTCGCCTGGAAACAAGGGTTGCCGCCTGCGTGGCGCGGGGCGATGCACGAGGACGGCCTCGCGACGGTCGCCCCCGATCTGTACACGGCATTCGGCGCGCTGCAGCTTCATGCGGATCCAATGGAGCCCGGCGGCGAACCCGGCACCGGCGTCACGCTGCTCGAATACGTCGATGAACGCCGCGACGATCATGGCCTGTCCGCATCGCTGGCCGACAAGCTGATCGCGTTCTATCGGCAAGCGGTGATCGACTGGCGCACGCCGCTCGCCGACGGCACGCTCGGCTCGCAGCCGGTGCTTGCGCGTCACGCATTACGTCATGCGATCGATCACGACGATGCGGCACTCATCGCGCGACTGGCGCCGCTGGTCGCCGATCTCGGCATGGCACTCGCCGGCAGTTCGATCCCGACGGATTACGCACTGCGGTGCCGAAAGTTTTCCGCAGCCGCCGCGTTGCTCGAATCGGGCGCACCGGTTGCACCCGATTCGCTCGCGTCCGTGTCCGGCGACGTGCCGGTCGCATTGATGCGTGCGCTGCTCGACGCCGGCGTGCAGCCGGATGCCGACGCGATGGCGCGTTGCGTCGCGGGCGGCGGCGCCGATAGCGCTCGGCTGATCGGCGCGGCCCTGTCGGCCCATGGCGCCGATGCAGCAACAGCCTATCGCGCGGCGAGCGGGAAACTGCTGGACAAGCTGAAGGACGACATTAGCAAGGTTCGCGCCGGCAAGCTCAGCCACTATCTCGGGCTCGACGGGCTCGAAGCACACGCAGCGCGCCTGCGGACGTTCGAGTACTGACGCCACCCAGGCATCGACGCGCGGTGGGTTTTCCGGCGGCATCGCGTTCCCGTGCCGTTTGTTTGGGCCGGGTTGCTTCCGCGTTCCGGTGCGAATCCGCATGACGCTCACTGCACCGCAGCGCACGCATGACGTTGCACTCCGATCCGTCACGGCACATACTGATCGGCCGATCCGAACAAGGTTGCGTCGATGGTGAGCGTCGATCAGGGAGCCGCTTCGATCTTTGGCGCGATCGGGACGGCCGTGTCGTTGCTGGCCGCCATTCCTTACGCGCTCGCGATCTACCGGCGCATCGTTCGCCCGCATCTGTTCACGTGGCTCGTGTGGTCGATCGTCACGGCGATCGCGGCCGCTGGCCAGTTCGTCGCGGACGCCGGGCCGTCCGCATGGTGCACGGCAGCGATTGCCGTCACGTGCTTTTTGACGCTGATCGCCAGTCTGTTTCGCGGCGAGCGCGGCTGGACGGGCCTCGACTGGTTGTTCCTGTGCGCGGCCCTGTCGGCCATTCCGCTGTGGCTACTGACCGACGATCCGACGGTGTCGATCTGTCTCGTTACGCTGATCGAACTCGCCGGCCTCGGCCCGACCGTGCGCAAGGCGATCCGCGATCCGTGGAGCGAGAGCCTCGCCTACTTTGCGCTGTGCGTGCTCAAGTACACGCTGGCGTTGCTGGCGCTGAGCACCTGGAGCGCCGCGGTCGCGTTCTATCCGGCCGTCAACCTCATTGCGTCGACCGGTATCTGCATGGTGATGCTGGTCCGGCGTCAGTCGTTCTCGAACGCGCGGTAGGCTGCGTCTGTCGCCGCCGTGCCGCTTCCCTTCCGAAACGATGCGAGGCCCGACATGGATGCAATCCGTACCGTCATCGAACCCGCCGAAGCCGCGCTCCGTGCGGCGATGTTGGCCAATGATGTCGAAGCGCTCGATGCGCTGCTGGACGATGATCTGGTGTTCACGGTCCCGAGCGGCCAGATCATCTCGAAAACGGACGACCTGGCCGCACATCGCGCGAGGCTTCTGCGTCTCGACACGCTCGACGTCCTCGACATGCGTGCATGCGCGATCGACGAGATGATCCTGACCACGACGCGAGCGACCCTCGCCGGCCATTTCGATGGCACGGCATTCTCCGGCAAGTTTGCCTATACGCGCCTCTGGCGTCGATCGGGCGCCAACTGGCGCGTCGTCGCCGGACATGCTTCGCAGGTCGTGTAGCTGCGCCGGCGCACGCGTTTGACGCGTGTCGCGCAATACTGCGGCGAGCGAGCAGGCTGTCGGTTGAGCGGTGAGACACTGCGATCCGGACGATGCACCGATAAAAGCGCTGCGCGAGGGGATGCCGGCAGCCGGCAATGACGAGAGACGAAATGCATATGCTATTTACCGTGCGTGCTGCGCGTGGCGCGGATTCGGACAAGCTCACGCAACTGGCGCGCCTGTCGAAGGCGCACTGGGGCTACCCGAAGAAATGGCTCGACTTGTGGCAAAGCGATCTCACGATTTCGCCGGAGACGATCGAAGGGTCGATCGGTTATCTCGCGCAATCGGGCGAGACAATCATCGGGTTCTGGGTCCGAGCATCATCGGAATCGGATCGACCAACGCCCGGATGGCTGTTCGTCCATCCTGATTACATGGGGCGAGGCGTCGCCCGTGCGCTGTGGGAAGCGGTTCGGGCCGAAGCCGCTGCGAGAGGCATCCAAAGCTTTGTGATCGAAGCGGATCCGAATGCCGCGTCGTTCTATCTGGCGCTGGGAGCTGAAAAGATCGGCGAAAAAGAATCGAGAGCGATCCCGGGCCGATTTTTTCCGATCTTGCGGATCACGGTCTGATGGATGAACGGATGGCAGCAAGATGGCTCGCTGCATCAAGCTTCTCGGGATGCCGAAATGCAAAAACCCCCGCCTTGTCGGGCGGGGGTTTCTGGCTTGAGGGAGCCTGACGATTACCTACTTTCACACGGGAATCCGCACTATCATCGGCGTAGAGTCGTTTCACGGTCCTGTTC
>NZ_LFZP01000059.1:0-46224 GCF_002925705.1 Burkholderia anthinoferrum | reverse complement strand
ACGCAGATCACGATGCTGCTCGTGCTGATGCTCACGTCGAAGGGAATGGCCGGCGTGCCGCGCGCGTCGCTCGTCGTGATCGCCGCGACGCTGCACCAGTTCGGGCTGCCGGAAGCCGGGCTACTGCTGATCCTCGGCGTCGACACGTTCCTCGACATGGGCCGCTCGGCCACGAACGCGGTCGGCAACTCGATCGCGAGCGCGGTAGTCGCGAAATGGGAAGGACAACTGATGTCGGAGGCGGAAGCCGAGGCCAACGCGGCGCGCATCGAAGCGGAACAGGAAGCGACGATCGCACATCCGACGGAAGTCTGACGGAGGCCCGCCGATGAAGATGCAGCGATTCCGGCTTGCGCTCGCGCTCGCGAGCCTGCTCGCCGCCAGCGCGTCCGCGCGCGCGGACGATCTGCCCTCCCCGCCGCCGCGCGTCGAGCCGTTCGCGCCGGCGCAACTGACCGGTACGCTCGCGAAGGTGCGCGGCACCGGCACGATCGCGCTCGGCTATCGCGACGCGTCGATACCGTTCTCGTACCTGAATGCGCGCCGCCAGCCGATCGGCTATTCGATCGAGCTGTGCAAGGCGCTCGTGTCGTCGATCGAGGATGCGGTCAACAAGAGCCTGACGATCCGCTGGGTGCCCGTCACGTCGGACAACCGCATCGACGCGGTGGTCAACGGCCAGGTCGATCTCGAATGCGGCTCCACGACGAGCAACCTCGAGCGCCAGAAGCGCGTGGCGTTCTCGCCGATTATCTTCGTGGCCGGCACGAAGGTGATGGTGAAGCGCGGCGCGCCGATCCGCTCGTTCCGCGATCTCGCGGGCAAGAAAGTCGCGGTGACGGCCGGCACGACCAACGAGAAAGCGTTGCGCGACCTGGACCAGCGGTTCAGGCTCGGGATCCAGCTGCAGGTGGTACCGGACCATGCGCAAGGCTTCGCGCTCGTCGCGAACGGCGGCGCCGACGCGTTCGCGACGGACGACGTGCTGCTGTACGGCCTGATTGCCGAGAATGCGGGCAAGGGCGGCCAGTACGACGTGGTGGGCGATTACCTGTCGTACGACCCGTACGGCATCATGTTCCGCAAGGACGATCCGCAGCTCGCGCAGGTCGTGAAGAACACCTTCGTGGAACTGGCCGCCGACGGCGAGATCGCACGCCAGTACAAGCGCTGGTTCCTGCGCCCGCTTCCGTCGGGCCTGAGTCTCAACCTGCCGATGAGCCCGCAACTGGAAACCATCATCGAGACGATCGGCATCAAGGGCGAATGAGCGCGGCGGCGAGCCGGGCGCATGGGCAAGCGGCCCCGGTGTCTCGCCTGACACCGGGGCCGCTTGCGACAAGCACCGCATTCAACCGACGCGCGCTTCACCCTGCCGCTCGGTTTCGCCGTCGGGCGATGCCGTTCGCGCCAGTACGGGCTTCAATGCCCGCCCCGTATGGCTCGCACTCACCTTCGCGAGCGCTTCCGGCGGTGCCGCCGCGACGATCGTGCCGCCGCCCACGCCGCCTTCCGGCCCGAGATCGATGATCCAGTCGGCTTCCGCGATCACGTCGAGATCGTGCTCGATCACGACGACGCTATGCCCCGCATCGACGAGCCGGTGCAGCACGCGAATCAGCTTCGCGACGTCGGCCATGTGCAGGCCGACCGTCGGCTCGTCGAGCACGTACAGCGTGTGCGGCGCCTTCTGGCCGCGCCGCGTGATGTCGTCGCGCACCTTCGTCAGCTCGGTGACGAGCTTGATGCGCTGCGCCTCGCCGCCGGACAGCGTCGGCGACGGCTGGCCGAGCGTCAGGTAGCCGAGCCCGACGTCCTTCATCAACTGCAGCGGATGCGCGATGTTCGAGATCGGCGCGAAGAACTCGACCGCCTCGTCGATCTCCATCGTCAACACGTCGCCGATGTTCCGGCCGCGCCACGTGACGGCGAGCGTTTCCGGATTGAAGCGCTGCCCGTGGCACACGTCGCACGGCACCTTCACGTCGGGCAGGAAGCTCATGCCGATCGTGCGCACGCCTTGCCCTTCGCAGGCCGGGCAGCGCCCGTCGCCGGTGTTGAACGAGAAACGCGACGCCGTATAGCCGCGTGCGCGCGCTTCGAGCGTATCGGCGAACAGCTTGCGGATCGTGTCCCACACGCCGATATAGGTGGCCGGGCACGAGCGCGGCGTCTTGCCGATCGGCGTCTGGTCGACCTCGAGCACGCGATCGATCTGCTCCCAGCCGCTCAGCGACTCGCAGCCCTGCCATGCATGCGTGACGTTCAGCGACGGCCGCGGTGCGCTGCGCGCGAGCACGCTCGAACGGCGGTTCGTGGCCGGTGCGTCCTGCTGCGCCGCCTTGCGCGCACGCCGCGTGGCCGGCGACGACAGCACCGAGCGGCCGACCGCGTCCAGCAGGTTCGTCATCAGCACGTCGCGCGCGAGCGTCGACTTGCCGGAGCCGCTCACGCCCGTCACTGCGACGAGCCGCGCGAGCGGAATGCCGACCGTGACGTCGCGCAGGTTGTGCAGCGTCGCGCCATGCACGGTCAGCCAGGCTTCCGGCACGGCGTCGCCGCCCTTCTTGCCCGGCAGGCTCACGCCGCGGCGCGGCTGCAGCGGGTGCGTCATCGGCTGCGCGAGCAATCGGCCCGTGACCGAATCCGGCTGCGCGGCCAGATCGGCGACCGCGCCCTCGGCGACCAGCGTGCCGCCGCGCTTGCCCGCGCCCGGGCCGATGTCGATGATGTGATCCGCGCGGCGGATCGTGTCCTCGTCATGCTCGACGACGACCAGCGTATTGCCCTTGTCGCCGAGCTTGCGCAATGCGTCGAGCAGGATCTGGTTGTCGCGCGGATGCAGGCCGATCGTCGGCTCGTCGAGCACGTAGCAGACGCCCTGCAGGTTGCTGCCGAGCTGCGCGGCGAGCCGGATGCGCTGCGCTTCGCCGCCCGACAGGCTCGGCGCCGCACGATCGAGGCTCAAGTAGCCGAGCCCGACTTCCTCGAGAAACGCGAGGCGGCTGCCGATCTCGCTGACGATGTCGCGCGCGATCTGCGCATCGCGCCCCGTGAGTTCCAGCGCGTCGATCCAGCGGCGCGTGTCCGACACCGTCCATTGCGCGACCTCGACGATCGGATGCGCGTCGAACGTGACCGCGCGCGCGGACGGATTCAGCCGCGTGCCGTGGCAATCGGGGCACGGCTCGTTGCCGACGCCTTCCGGTTCCTGCTCGTCCGACGGCAAGGTTTGCTCGCGGCCGCGATCGTCGCCGGCGAGCACCGTGTCGTCGTATGCGGCGCGCTGTTCGCGCGTGAGCGTGACGCCGGTGCCGACGCAGGTCGTGCACCAGCCGTGCTTGCTGTTGTACGAGAACATCCGCGGGTCGAGCTCCGGATAGCTCGTGCCGCATACCGGGCACGCACGCTTGACCGACAGCACCTTGACCGCGCCGACCCGGGCGGTCGAACGATCGTTGCGCATCGCATCGTGCAGCCCGTCGAGCGGCGCGAGCAGGTGCATCACGCCCTTGCCGAGCTCGAGCGTCTCGTCGAGCCTGCGCCGCAACTCGGCTTCGTTGTCCGGCGACACGACGATATCGGCCACCGGCAATTCGATCGTGTGCTCGCGGAAGCGGTCGAGCTTCGGCCACGGGTCGACCGTGACGAACTCGCCGTCGACGCGCAGATGCGTGCTGCCGCGCGCCTTCGCCCACTTCGCGAGATCCGTATACACGCCCTTGCGATTGACGACGAGCGGCGCGAGCAACCCGACGTGTTCGCCGCGATGGTCGCGCAGCAGTTGCGCGGCGATCGATTCGACGGATTGCGACGTGACCGGCGTGCCGTCATGGATGCAGTGTTGCAGCCCGAGCTTCACGTACAGCAGCCGCAGGAAATGCCACACCTCGGACGTGGTCGCGACCGTGCTCTTGCGCCCGCCGCGCGACAGCCGCTGCTCGATCGCGACGGTCGGCGGAATGCCGTACACGGCGTCGACCTCGGGGCGGCCGGCCGGCTGCACGATCGAGCGCGCATACGCGTTCAGCGATTCGAGGTAACGACGCTGGCCCTCGTGGAACAGGATGTCGAACGCGAGCGTCGACTTGCCGGAACCCGACACGCCGGTGATCACGTTGAACTTGCCGTGCGGGATGTCGACGTCGAGCGCCTTCAGGTTGTGCTCGCGCGCATTGACGATGCGCACGACGTCCTCGCCTTCGATCGCCCGGCGCGCGCGCGCCGCGTTCAGCACGGCCTGCAACGGCTTGCCTCCGTCGGCATGCACCGCGCCGGTATGCACCGCGCCGACATCCATCGCGCGGTCGTACTGCAGCAGCGCCACGCCGGTATGCGATTCGGCGCAGGCCTTCACGTCGTCGGGCGTGCCCGCGCACAGCACGAGGCCGCCGCCGTCGCCGCCTTCCGGGCCGAGATCGATCAGCCAGTCGGCCGCGCGGATCACGTCGAGGTTGTGCTCGATCACGATCAGCGAATGGCCGGCCGCGAGCAGCTTGCCGAATGCCTGCATCAGTTTCGCGATGTCGTCGAAGTGCAGCCCGGTGGTCGGCTCGTCGAACATGAACAGTTTCGCGCGTGCGATGCGCGCCTCTTCCGTCGCGACCCGACGCCCGCCCGCCGCCGCCGCCGACTCGGCGAGGAAGCCGGCGAGCTTCAGGCGCTGCGCCTCGCCGCCCGACAGCGTCGGCACCGGCTGGCCGAGCTTCACGTATTCGAGGCCGACGTCGACGATCGGCTGCAGCACGCGCAGCACCTCGGCATCGGTCGCGAAGAACGCGGCCGCTTCGCTGACGGTCAGGTCGAGCACGTCGGCGATGTTCAGCGCGCGGCCGTCGCGCTCGATTCGCACTTCGAGGATTTCGGCACGGTAGCGGCTGCCGTCGCAATCCGGGCAGCGCAGGTAGACGTCGCTCAGGAACTGCATCTCGATGTGCTCGAAACCCGAGCCGCCGCAGGTCGGGCAACGGCCGTCGCCCGAGTTGAAGCTGAACGTGCCCGCGCCGTAGCCGCGCTGCAACGCGAGCGGCGCCTTCGCGAACAGCTTGCGGATTTCGTCGAACGCGCCGACGTAGCTCGCCGGGTTCGAGCGCGTGGTCTTGCCGATCGGCGACTGGTCGACGAACACGACGTCGCCGACCTGGTCGGCGCCCGTCAGGCTGCGGTACGCACCCGGCGATTCGGTCGCCTTGCCGTGGTGCCGCGCCATCGCCGGATACAGCACGTCCTGCAGCAGCGTGGATTTGCCGGAGCCGGACACACCCGTCACGCACACGAGCCGCTGCAGCGGAATTTCGACCGTGACGTCGCGCAGGTTGTGCTCGGTCGCGCCTTCGAGCACGATGCGCGGCGTGTTCGCGTCGACCGCGCGGCGCGCCCAGTTCGACGCATGCGCGACCTGCTTGCGGCCACCGAGATACTCGCCCGTCAGCGTGTGTGCGGAACGGATGTCGGACGGCGTGCCGTCGTACACGATCGTGCCGCCGCGCTCGCCCGGGCCCGGCCCCATGTCGATCAATCGATCGGCCGCGAGCATCACCGACGGATCGTGCTCGACGACGACCAGCGTGTTGCCCGCGTCGCGCAACCGCTGCATCGCCTCGACGATCCGCGTGAGATCGCGCGGATGCAGCCCGATGCTCGGCTCGTCGAGCACGAACAGGGTTTTCGTGAGCGACGTGCCGAGCGCGGTGGTCAGATTGATCCGCTGCACCTCGCCGCCCGACAGCGTGCGGCTCTGCCGGTCGAGCGTCAGGTAGCCGAGCCCGACGTCGCACAGGTATTTCAGGCGCGTGCGCACTTCGGCGAGCAGCAGCTTCAATGCGTCGTCGAGCAGCGCGCTCGGCAGCACGATTTCGTCGAAGAAGCGCCGGATGCGCTCGATCGGCAGCAGCATCAGATCGTGCACCGTCAGGCCGGGCAGCGCTTCGAGCTGCGCGCGGCTCCATTCGACGCCGCGCGGCATGAAGCGGTCGGCCGGCGCGAGCACGGCGTCGGCATTCTCCTTCGAGCCGAGCCGCCATTGCAGCGATTCCGTCTTCAGGCGCGCGCCACCGCACACGTCGCACGGCGTATAGCTGCGGTATTTCGACAGCAGCACGCGGATGTGCATCTTGTACGCTTTCGATTCGAGGTAGCCGAAGAAGCGCTTCACGCCGTACCACTGGCTCTGCCACTTGCCGTTCCAGTCCGGCGAACCGTTGACGACCCAGTCGCGCTCGGCGTCCGTCAGCTCGGACCACGGCACGTCGCGCCGGATGCCGGCCTTCGCCGCGTAGCGCATGAGGTCGTCCTGGCACTCTTTCCACGCGGGCGTCTGCATCGGCTTGATCGCGCCGCCGCGCAGCGTCTTGCGCGCATCGGGAATCACGAGCCCGAGATCGACGCCGATCACGCGACCGAAGCCGCGGCAGGTTTCGCACGCGCCGTATGCCGAGTTGAACGAGAACAGCGCCGCTTGCGGCTCCGCGTAACGCAGGTCGCTATCGGGATCGTGGAGCCCGGTGGAGAAGCGCCACACCTGCGGCTCGGCCGTCGCGTTTTCCGCGTCCGCCGCCAGCACGTACACGTTCACGCGGCCGCCGCCGCGCTTCAGCGATGCCTCGATCGCCTCGACCACCCGCACCTTGTCGGCCTGCTGCACGCGGAAGCGGTCGGCCACCACGTCGAGCATCTTGCGCGGCCCGGTGGGCGACGCGACTTCGCGCTGCGCCTGCACGCGCGTGTAGCCGCTCGCCGACAGCCACTGCGCGATTTCCTCGTCGGACACCGCTTCCGGCAATTCGACCGGGAACGTGACGACCACGCGCGGATCGTCGGCCTGCGTGCGCGCGACGAGCTCCGCGTAGATCGTCTCCGGCGTGTCGTGCCGTACCTGCCGCGCGGTCTTGCGGTCGAACAGCTCGGCCGCGCGCGCGTACAGCAGCTTCAGGTGGTCGTTCAGCTCGGTCATCGTGCCGACGGTCGAGCGCGAACTGCGGACCGGGTTGGTCTGGTCGATCGCGATCGCGGGCGGCACGCCGTCGACGCGCTCGACCTGCGGGCGATCCATCCGGTCGAGGAACTGCCGCGCGTAGGCACTGAAGGTCTCGACGTAGCGCCGCTGGCCTTCCGCGTACAGCGTGTCGAACACGAGACTCGACTTGCCGGAGCCGGACGGGCCGGTGACGACCGTCATTTCGCCGGTGCGCAGGTCGAGATCGAGATTCTTGAGGTTGTGCTGACGTGCTCCGCGAATGCGGATCAGATTGCTGGATGACAATTTGCCTGCCCGTCTGGATGAGTTAGCCGGAATTCACTGTGCCGCCGCGCCGCGGCGGATGTCGCACGGGCGATGCCCGCGCCGGTCGAGTTCGACGGATACTATACTGTACATTCATACAGTTTTCCATTGACGGCTGCTGCCATCCGCACGACCGCCGCCTGGCCACGACACCGCGCGCGCCGATGGCCCGAAATCGCGATTCCATTTATCGGCGCGCTCCCCGGGCAAGTAAAAAATTCCTTCGAAAAAGATGGGTTCCGTCTCTTTTTACTGGCCGCGTCATTCATACGACGAATTCACAAAATGTCACAATCTTGCTCATTACCGATGATTTATATTCCTTAACCGTTTGTTTCAATTGCATCAAAAAGCAAACGTTTGCCTGCTCGCACAGCCATGTTTTCCGTTTCAGTCGAGCAGGCCGATCACGATACCCGGGGGCACGAATGCGCATATTGGTTGTGGAGGACGATCCCGTTCAGGCGGAGGAAGTGCAAAGCGCACTTTCCCCTTATTGCCACACGATCAAGGTCGTCGTCGATGGAGAGCAGGCGCTGCGCTACCTGCGGTCCGAATCCGTCGACGCCGTCGTGCTCGACTGGCACTTGCCCAGCCTGACCGGCATCGAAGTCCTGAACTGGATTCGGACACGTGCGGATGTCGAATACGGCGTGCTGTTCCTCACCAGCCGCGTCGAGGAACTCGATGTCGTCAGGGCGCTGGAGGCCGGCGCCGACGACTATCTGAGCAAGCCGTTCCGCGCCGAGGAGCTCGCCGCGCGGGTCAACGCGCTGTTGCGCCGCGTTGCGCGCAACGTGAAGCGCGACGAGCCGATCCGGGCGGGCGCGTACGTGCTGGACCCGGTGGAGCGCGCGGTCCGGCTTCGCGATACCAAGATCGAATTGACGACGAAGGAATTTCAACTCGTCGCGTGCCTGTTTCACAATCTCGGCAAGATCATGTCGCGCGAGTTGCTGGCGACCACGGCGTGGGGGCGGGAACTGGGAACGGAGTCGCGTTCGCTCGATACGCATATCTACCGGATTCGGCAGAAACTGAAACTCGGGATCGAGAACGGCTTGCGCCTTTCCGCCATCTATACGCTCGGTTATCGACTCGATCAGATCAAGCCCGCCGCCGAAGCGTCGGCCGACGTTCGTCGCGACGTAGGCATGCTGATGGAAAGCCGCGCGTGAGTTTCGTTGCAGGTAGGTAGCCGTGTCTCGGGCAGGAGGCGGGGCTCCCGGCATGCGCCGGCGCTTCGTCACGCAACGAGACGGGCTTCCGCGGCACTGGCCATCTCGAATCTCGCGCGGGCGCCGCAACGGCATTGCCGATGCTGATCGTCGCATTCTGCACCGCGACGAACCGCATCCGCACGGCGCCTGATATGCGCCGGCCGACGCGCCGGATTCCCTTGCGCCGCACGCCGACGTAATGACCGCCCCGCGTTCGCTTTGAACTCCTATTCATTTCGGAACACCTGACCATCGGATCTCCGATGCCTCTCGACGTTTTGACACCGACGCGTGGTGCAAGTCAGCCCGAACCGTCTACGTGCGCCCCATCCGATCCATCGCAATGATGGCAGCGTCGTCACACGTTAACAATCATTCAATGCGTGACAAATGTTTGCTTTCTGATTCGAATGTTCTCCCCTAATATCTAGCATCACAAGGATCATGCAATTAAATACGTTTATATCATTTTTAAAATGATCGATTCTCCGCACGGAAATCGGCATTCACCAATCTATAAAAGTCATCGCAAAGTACCCGACCAGAACTATTCTCGAAGACGAATTTACTCGTCCAAAAATCAAGATCGCATATTGAATTGGCAGTTGTTCCGACTATCCCATTTACAGTAACGGCGGCCTGCCGTCGAGCACGATTTTTTCATGCCGAGATACAGAAATGGAAAACCTCATGAAGCGATCGGTGATCACCGCGACCGCGCGGCGTTGTCACGCGATCGACTTACCCGCCCCGCCCCAATCCCATTCGAGACCCGACACACTGTCGTGGTCGCACCCGATCATTCCATTCCGATATTTCGACGGCCGTGCGCCGTCGAAGTCGCCGAGCGACGCTCCCGCTCAAGACCCGCTTGCAGCGCCATGGACGACACCTCGCATCGTCCTCCATGGACAGCGCAAGATCTCGATCAACCGCCCATGACGCAAATTTTATTGTCACAAGGCATTTAGCACCACTACCCAATCGTATCCGATAAAGATTTATTCCTTCATAGGGGTGATCAAGATGAATAGAGTGTACAAGGTCATATGGAGCAAGTCTCGCGGCACGTTCGTCGCAGCATCGGAGCTCGGCAAGGCGCGCGGCAAGGGCGACTCCGGCTCGGACGTCTCGTGCGACGACCGGCTGGCGGGATCACACTCGGCGATCGGACGGCAACGGACCATTCGAATCCTTCTCGGCTTGGCGATCCCGGTTTGCCTCGGTGCATCCTGGCAGATCGCACACGCCCAGTATTCCGCTGGCAACGGCAGTGCCACGGGGACCGGAGATGTCGCGATCTCAGGCGCCGGCGGCGTAGCCGCAACCGCAAGCGGTGGACTTGGAATTGCCATCGGCAGCCAAGCATCTACCTCCGGACTGAATGCAGTAGCGCTGGGCACGAATGCCCATTCGTCCGCCGCCGGCGCAATCTCGATGGGAGCAAATGCACTCGCTACCGGAGGGAATGCGCTCTCGATCGGCGTGAACGCGACTGCGTCCGGGCAAACCAGCACCGCTCTCGGTCCCGCAGCCCTTGCGTTGGGCATCACGTCAACTGCGGTCGGCCCCAATTCATTGGCAACCGCTGCAAACTCTGTTGCCTTGGGCGTCTTGGCGTCTGCAACCAACACCGCGGCGACGGCGATCGGCTCGAGCGCCGTCGCGAGCGACACCGGCGCCAGCGCTTTCGGGCAAGCCGCCACAGCCTCCAGTAGCAGTTCGACTGCCATCGGCGGCAACACGACAGCCAGCGGAATCGGTGCGAGCGCGATCGGCCATCAGGCACTCGCGACCGGCACCAACGCTTCCTCGTTCGGCGCCTCTGCCGCCGCGACCGCCGAGAACGCCAGTGCGCTCGGCGATTTCTCCACGGCATCCGGAATCGGCAGCACGGCGTTGGGTGCGGGTGCACGGTCGAGCGCAGACAACGCGCTGTCCGGTGGATTGAATGCAGCGGCGTCCGGCGTTTCATCGATTTCCCTCGGCAACGCGTCGGTTGCCTCCAACAATTCCGCGACGACGCTCGGCGCCGGCGGTACCGCATCGGGCGACCACTCGACCGCGCTGGCGACGCTCGCGACCGCGGCCGGCAGCTACTCGATCGCCGCGGGCTTCAAGTCGATCACCACCAACACCGCCGACGCCGGCATCGCACTGGGTTCCGGCGCATCGGTCAGCGGCGCGTCCGGCGTCGCGATCGGCGTCAACAGCGGGGCGTCGGGTGTCAACGCGGTCGCGCTCGGCCCGGGCGGCACGGCGGGCGTCCCCGGTTCCGGCACGCAGGCGACGGGCGCGCAGGCCGTGTCCATCGGCTACAACGCGCTCGCCAGCAATACCTACGCGCAGGCATTCGGCAGCCAGGCGACGGCGAGCGGCACGAGCTCGATCGCCATCGGCAACACCGCCACGGCGTCCACCCTGTTCGGCATCGCCCTCGGCAACCTGGCGACCGCATCCGGCATTTCCGGCGTCGCGCTCGGCGCGGGTGCTACCGCAGGCGCCGACAACTCGGTGGCGCTTGGCGTGAATGCCGGGGTATCGGCATACGGCGGCGTCGCGATCGGCACCGGCTCGCAAGCGCTGGCCGGCTCGACGGTCGCATTCGGCGACACCAGCACGGTGGCCGCAGCCGCGGGCGCGGGTTCGATCGCCGGCGGTCACAACTCGCAGGTGACCGGCGGCACCGGTGCGATCGCACTCGGCGAAGGCCAAACCGCGAACGGCAACGGCGCGGTGGCGATCGGCGATCCGAACACGGCTACCGGCAACGGCGCCGTGGCCATGGGCGCCAACAACACTGCGAACGGCAATGGCGCGGTCGCGCTGGGCAATACGAACGTCGCGACCGGGCAGGGTTCCGTCGCGCTCGGCAACGCGTCGCAGGCCAATGTCGCGGGCGCGATCGCGATCGGCGATGCGGCCAACGTCCAGGCCGCTGCCACCGGTGGCGTCGCGCTCGGCTCGGGTGCGACTGCGAGCGTGGCCAACAGCGTCGCGCTCGGCGCGAATTCAGCGACGGTCGCCGCCACGCCGACTTCGAGCGCGGTCATTGGCGGCGTGACCTACAACTTCGCGGGCGCGGCACCGGCCGGCGTCGTGAGCGTCGGTGCGCCGGGCGCGGAGCGCCAGATCCAGAACGTTGCGGCCGGCCAGTTGAGCGGCGCCAGCACCGACGCGGTCAACGGGTCGCAGTTGTTCGCGACCAACCAGCAAGTAACGGCAAACACGACCGCGATATCGAACATCAACAACGGCGCGGGCATCAAGTACTTCCACGCGAATTCGACTGCGCCCGATTCGTCGGCGACCGGCGCCGATGCCGTCGCGATCGGCGGAAACGCGCAAGCGACGGTCGCGAATTCTGTCGCGCTCGGCGCGAACGCGACCACCACCGCGGCCACCCCAACCTCGAGCGCGGTCATCGGCGGCGTGACCTACAACTTCGCGGGCGCGGCCCCCGCCGGCGTCGTGAGCGTCGGCGCACCTGGCGCGGAACGCCAGATCCAGAACGTCGCGGCCGGCCAGTTGAGCGGCACCAGCACCGATGCGGTCAACGGTTCGCAATTGTTCGCGACCAACGAGCAGGTGACGGCCAACACGACGGCCATCTCGAACATCAACAATGGCGCCGGCATCAAATACTTCCACGCGAACTCGACGTTGGCCGACAGTCAGGCGACCGGGACGGACAGCATTGCCGTCGGCCCTCAGGCAGTCGCGAGCGCGGCCGGCAGCCTGGCCGCCGGCACCGGCGCGCAATCGAGCGCGGCGAGCGGCGTGGCGCTCGGTGCGCAGACGGCCGTTTCGATAGCCGGCGGCGTCGCGATCGGCTCGGGCGCCGTATCGGATCGCGCCATCGCGGCCGGCAGCGGCACGATCCCGGCCGGCAGCCACACCGTACCGTTCAATACGTCCGACGCGACCCTGCTGGGCGCCGTGTCGTTCGGCAGTGCATCGGGCAACACGTACCGGCAACTGATCAACGTCGCCGACGGGACCGACGCGCACGATGCGGTCACGGTCCGGCAGTTGACCGGCGCCCTGCAATCGTTCGCCGTCACGCCGACGATGTACTTCCACGCCAACTCGACCGCCGCCGATTCGCTCGCGGTAGGCGCCGAATCGATCGCGGTGGGGCCGACCACCGTCGTCAATGGAGACAACGGCGTCGGGATCGGCAACGGTGCGATCGTGCAGCAGACGGCGCCCGGCGGCGTGGCCATCGGCCAGGCCGCGAACTCGGGGCAGGCCGATGCCATCGCGCTGGGCAGCGGCGCGAATGCGACGGGGCCGCAATCGATCGCACAAGGCGCGAACGCCGTTGCCGGCACGTCGGGCGGCATCGCGATCGGCTCCGGCGCGAACAGCAGCGCAGCCGACGCCATCGCGTTGGGCTCGGGCGCCAGCGCGAGCTTCGCGAACAGCATCGCGCTCGGCGCCGGCTCGGTCACGACGGTCGGCGCGCAGTCGAACTACATTGCGTACGGCTTGAGCAGCCCGCAGTCGTCTGCCGGCGAAATCAACGTCGGCAACCGCAAAATCACCGGTCTCGCCGCCGGCTCGGCCGGCACCGACGCGGTCAACGTCAGCCAGCTCGAGGCCGTCAACCAGAACCTGACGACGCTGATCCAGAACATCAGCAGTACCAACGGTAACGGCGGCTTCCCTTCGACCCCGGGCTCGTCGACGCCGCCCGCATCGACGGGCTCGAACTCGTCGGCAGGCGGCAACGGCGCGGTGGCGTCCGGCTCGAACAGCACGGCGGTCGGCAACGGCTCGACCGCATCGGGTACCGGCTCGACGACGATCGGCTCGGGCGCGACGTCGTCCGGCAACGGCTCCGTGGCGATCGGCTCGGGCAGCAACGACGGCGGGCGCAACAACGTCGTGTCGATCGGCACGGCGACTTCGACGCGGCAACTCACGAACGTCGCCGCCGGCACCGCGCCCACCGATGGCGTCAATGTCCAGCAACTGAATGCCGCGGTGGGCAACGCAAACGCGTACACCGACGCGAAGATCCAGTCGCTGCGACGCGATGCGGACGGCGGCACCGCCAGTGCGATGGCCGTCGCGGGCCTGCCGCAACCGTCCGGCCCCGGCAAGAGCATGGTGGCGATCGCCGGCAGCGTCTATCGCAGCCAGTCGGGGCAGGCGATCGGCATCTCGACGATCTCCGAGAACAATCACTGGATCTATAAGGCCGCCATCACGACCAACACGCGCAACGACTACGGCGCCGTGATCGGCGCGGGTTACCAGTGGTGACGGCGGAAAAACGGCTGTCCTGCAGCGACACGCGGCGGCCGCGCGCAACGATCGATCGTTGCCGCGGCGCCGGATACGCGGCTCCTTATACGATGAGAGACTGATCATGAAAATCCAATGGGCACTTGCGCTGTCCGTCAGTGTGCTTTCCGTTGCATCCCTGGCAGGCTGTGCGGCCGACGGGCCGCCCCGCTTCCCGGATCCGCAATCCGCCAGCCCGAAGGGCGGCACGTTCGTGAACGTGGCCAACCTGCGTAACGTCGGGCCCGGCCTGAACAAGGACCAGATGTTCGACCTGCTCGGTCCTCCTCACTTCAACGAGTGGTTCGTCGGCAGCCACGTGTGGAACTACCTGTTCGACTTCCGCCGCGGCAACGAAGTCGTCTCGTGCCAGTACCAGGTGCGCTACGACGAGCACATGAAGGTGAGCAATACGTACTGGCGCGACCCCGCATGCGCGGACTTCGTGCGCACGCAATCCGCCGCGCCGGCGGCCGCGGCAGAGCCGCCGGCCGCGCCGATCGAGCAATTCACGCTGCAAAGCGACGCGCTGTTCGCGTTCGGCCAATCGAGCCTCGAATCGATGCAGCCGGGCGGCAAGGCGCAGCTCGACGATGCGGTCGAGCGGATCAAGCGCCACAAGACGATCACGCGGATCGTCGTCGTCGGGCACACCGACCGGATCGGCACCCCCGCGGTGAACGACCCGCTGTCGCGCGCGCGGGCGCAAACGGTCCGCCGCTATCTGATCGCGCATGGCCTGGACGGAAACGTCATCGAGGCGGACGGCGTGGGATCGCGCGAGCCCGTCGCGCATTGCCCGCCCGGCCAGAGCCGCGCCGTGATCGCGTGCCTGCAGCCCGATCGCCGGGTCTCGATCGCGGTCAGCGGCCGCGACTGACCTGCCGCGACGCCGGTGGCGTCATTCACGCTTCGCCCGCGTGGCGGGCGCCACATCGAACGACCGGCAAACCGGCATCGCGCCCCTGTGGGCGGTAACGCGCGCCTCGGGCTTGCCGGCATCGCCGGCGGCATCGCGTTTGCCGCCGTATCGGCGCCGGGCCGGAACGACCGAGCGCCCGCGCCGCGCCCTACCCGTGCGGAAAGCGCGCGACGCGGCACGACGGCGCTTGATTCGAACGCCTGAGCGACCAGCTACCAGCAATCCGGATGACGACGATGAGAAGGGTCGGGGTGTATGTGGATGGCAGCAGCATCGACGCGAATGGCGGCCATCTGATGCGATACGACGTGCTGCGCGCGCTCGCCGGTCGGGCCGGCGCCACGATTCAGCGGCTGCACGCGTATCTGAGTTTCGACGCACGCCGCGCGGCACGCTCCGCCGATTACGACGCGCGGATCAAGGGCTATCAGGCGGCACTGCGCGACAAGGGATTCCGCGTCACGGTCAAGCCGCTCAGACACATCGCCGACGAGGATGGCACCGAAACCGTCAAATCGAATTCGGATCTGGGCATGGCCATCGACGCGCTGTCCGAATCGGACCGGCTCGACACCGTGCTCGTCGCCACCAGCGACGGCGATTTCGTCGAAGTCGTACGAGCGTTGCAGAAGAAGGGATGCCGGGTCGAAGTCCTCGGGTTCGACAACGTGCCGCTCGAATTACGCGATGCGGCCGACCAGTTCATCAGCGGCTATCTGGTGCCGGGCCTGCTGCCGGTTCGCGATGCGGCCTCCGGCTCGCCTGCCTGGGGCCAGGTCGGCTCACGCGTGCGCGGCGTGTGCAACCGGTTCGAGCCGGACGACGGATATGGCTTCATCGCGTTCTGGGCCGCGTTGCCCGATACGCCGCTGCTCGCGGCGGCCGAGACGAGCCCCGCCTACTTTCGCGGCAGCAGTTTGCAGGATCCGTCGATCGTCGCGCGGTTGCCGTCTCGAAGCACGATTCTCGAATTCGACCTCGCGATGCCCGCGAAACACACGGGCGCCCCTGAGGCGCGCCGGATTCAGGTCGTTTCCAGCGCCTAGCCATCAAGGCATCGCGGCAGCCCGATCAGCGCCCGAGCGCCGCGTCGTGATCGTGCTTCGACAGGAACATGAGGAAGGTCGTCCCTTCCCCCAGCTTCGAGCGGACCTGCAGCTTTCCGCCGAGCGAATCGACGACCGTCTTGACGAATGCCAGGCCCAAACCATGCCCGGACATCGACGCGCCGCCGTCCAGTTGCGTGAATTCGCGAAACAGCTTTTCCTGGTCGCGCTCGGATATGCCGGTTCCGTAATCGGTCACGGCGATCTTCACGTGCCGATCCGTGGCCGACAACTCCACGTCGACCGTGGAGGCTTCGCGACCGAACTTGATCGCGTTGCCGATCAGATTGACGAATGCCCGCCGCAGCAATTGCACATCGGCGATCGTACTGAGCCCGGGCTCCGCCGTCAGGTTGACGATCGTCGATTTCGCACTCGCCTGCGGCAGCAGATCGTCGACGGCATCGCCGAGCACCAGTGCGGGATCGACCGCGGCCAGCTTCGGCGGCAGATTCTCGGCCCTGGCAAGAAAGAGGAAATCGTCGGAGAGGGTCAGCGCGCGCGTCGCATACTGTGATACCAGTTCGGCGAAGCGCTGCGGCGTGTACCGCGACGGATCCCGCCGGATCTGCGAAACGAGCGCGAGAATCGACGCCTGCGGCGACCGCATGTCGTGCGACAGGAATCGCAGCGCCATGTCCCGCTGCCGCTCGGCCATCCGCACGGACGAGACGTCCGCGACATGAAAGACCAGCGCGCGCTCGCCATAGACGGACGGGCGGATCGGTGCGCACTTGATCAGCAGCGAACGACCGCACCGTGCATTGGCGATCTCGATTCCCTGGTCGAGCTGCGATTTCGTCTGTGCCGACAGCGCGTCGCCGTCAGGCCAGTGATCGAGCGACGTCAACGCCTGCGCGACGAATTCATTCGCCCGATGCGATGCGGTGATCTGAAACAGCACGTCCGAAACCGGCCGGCCCACCGGCGCCCGCCCGGCATCCGGATGCTCGTCGGGCTCCGCGCACCACGCGGCGATCCGCCGGTTCGCCAGCAGCACGACACCGTCGGCCGACGCAATCAGCGTCGCTTCCGGCAGACTGTCGACCCATGCGTCGATGAGCGCACGATAGCGACGTACTCGCGCATCCAGATTCGCAGTCCTGTCCAGTTGCCGCCGAACCGGGTCGACGTGTCGCACGACGCTCGCCGACTCCGCATGCAGCAACGGGTCGGTCGCCATGCGGTCGCCGAGGAGACCGATGAAGCGCAGCAACACTTCGGTACGCCGCCAGAACACCAGCACGCAGGCGAGCACGCACATCAGCATGCCGGTGGCGGGCGGCAGCGCCTCGCCGCCGACCACGAACACGGCATACGCGATCGCAGCAACCGCTCCTGCGACGACGAACGATGCAACGAGGCCGGCACCAGGACCGAACCGGTAGAGCAACGCACAGATCACGCACACGACGGCCTCGTTGAACAGCAGCGCCCACGCAAGACCGGCCTGTTGAAGCGGTGCCGCCGCGGCCGGCGCAGGCGATGCAACGATTGCCGCGGCATCGTCTCCGATCGGCCGCACGCCGGCCGACGACACGCCGGGCCGGCCATGCCCGAGGTCGGCAGCCGCGCGAATCAGGACCGCGCGGCCGCTCAGCCGGTTCGACGGCACCGCGCCGTCCAGCACGTTGACGTACGAGTAGCGCTCGCAAGGTCCGTTCCAGTGAAACGCAGCGTCGCGCGCGCAGGCTTGATCGGCGTTGCCGGAATTGCCGAGGTTGCCGCTCCCGGCCTCCGTTCGTGCGCCGCCGCGACTTGCCGCCTCGCCACCGCGGTGCCCGGCACGTGCGCGCGCGACGTCCCGCAAGCCGGTCAGGTCGATACTGACGACTGCGACGCCGCTTCCGGCAAGCCGCTCCATCATCCGCTCACGGGTTTCGATGCTGAACGGCCAGTTGCCCAGACGCGCGGTCGTACGTTCGTCGACCACGATCATCGCCAGCGGCTTGACGGGCCCGCCGTGGGCCGACCGTGACACGAACCCGAACCACGCGCGGTCGACGCGTTGCAGCGCATGTGTCGCCGTGAGCACCGCACAGACCAGCACCAGCGCAAACGTCATGCGTATCCACTCCGTGGCGCAATACGAGGACGCGCTCCCCGCCATCTGCCTGCCTTCATCACATGAACGGCGCCGCCCCAGCCCCAAAAATCTTCCGAACATGTCGATCAGATGATGCTCCATCGATATCGCATTGATCGGCATCTGACATGCCTGCGTCAAACACCGCACCCCACTTCAAGCAGCATTGACCGGAGACGCAGCAGCCGGTCACCCCCCTTCACGTGCCGATCGCCCGCCCTGTACATACGCGCTCGGACGTACCCGGCCAAACGACCTCCAAGCAGCGATCCGTAATTTAATATGCGCCAATTGTACTTCAATTTCCACACAAATTAATCACACAATTTAATTACAATTAAATTAACATTTAATTCAAACTCTATCCTGATATTTTTCAGAATAAACCATCACTTCCAGGCGACATCATTCCTCATCCAAAGCACGCGCACCGCTCGCTCCACCCAAAAAATCGGTGCATTAAAAGCCGAATCATCACACAAAACGAAAATCAATTCAGCTTTCAATATGCAGCCCCAATATCACAATACGATTTCCATGAATCTCATTCTCAAAAATCGAGCCACAATATACAAAACAATAAACAAATTTACATTTGTTTATTTTCCATGAGTTGAAATTTTGCATTCCACTCAATAGAATCGATCGATCAGCAACATGCTGCCGACATTTAATCGGCGTACCCGGACATTCATGAATTTCCCCTTTGCATCAAACGATCCGCTCGACGATGCCGAACGCGGACTTCGTCAGGGCGAGTTCTTTTTCCTCCTGCAACCCAAGTTCGCGCTCCAGGGAATCCGTCTGGCCGGTTTCGAATGTCTGATGCGCTGGCGCCATCCGGCGCGCGGCATCCTGGAGCCCGCGTCGTTCATCAGCCTGATCGAGGATTCATGTCTGGCCACGCGCTTCACCGAACTGCTCACCCGAAGAGCGGCGCACATGCTGGCGCAGTGGAAGGCGGCCGGTTACGGCAAGCTGTCGCTCGCGATCAATCTGTCTCCGTCGGAGCTGGGGCACGCGGATTTTCCGGCGCAGCTTTCCGCACTGCTGACGTCGCTCGGGCTCGAGCCGGCTCGCGTCGAAATCGAGCTGACCGATGTCGTTCCGCCTGCCCGGCTCGACTGGCTGGTGGAGGCCATCCATGCGACGCAGGCAATCGGCGTGCGCGTCGCATTGGACGACTTCGGTGCAGGCTTCAATTCGCTGACGCTGTTGCAACAGTTGCCGGTGGATATCGTCAAGTTCGATCGCTCGCTGATCCGCGATGTCCTGCAAAACAACGAATCCATGCGGGTCGTTGAGACCCTGGTGCACATCGCGCAAAGCCATGGCAAGCACATCGTGATGACGGGCATCGAAACCGCCGCGCAGTTCGAATGGGCCAGCACGCTGCCGGACGTCGACGGCCAGGGTTTCTATCTCGGCGAGCCGCTGCGCGAAGCGGCGGTCCAGACGTTCATCGCCGATTGCCATGCGCGGATCCTGTCGTAGCCCCGCGCGCGCCGTAGGCGAGTAGGCGCCATCCGTGCTTCAGGCGCGAGGCCGCGTGCTTCATGCGTCGGGTCGGCATGCCGGACGCCGCCGCATCCCAGGATTCATCCGGAATATCGGGTGCCATCTACGCTCCGATCGGGCTGTTTGTTCACGCCGCCGTGTGCGACGTGCAGCCAGCATAGAACGGCGGCCCGAGCGCTCAAAGTGAACTTTTGTCACTTTCACGAGCATTTCCACAGGGCTCCCACATTCCGGGAAAATGCCGATCCGTCGGGCACCGACGTGCGCCGGTGCCTCGCCCGTGAATTACCAGCGAATCAACGCCGAGCCCCACGTGAAGCCCGAGCCCATTGCAGGCGTCAGGACGAGATCGTTCTCCTTGATGCGTCCGTCGGATACGGCTTCGCCGAGCGCGAGCGGAATCGACGCCGCCGACGTGTTGCCGTGTTTGCCGACGGTGAGCACGACCTTCTCCATCGGCAGATTCAACTTCGTGCCGACGGTTTGCACGATGCGCTGGTTTGCCTGATGCGGAACGATCCAGTCGACGTCGTCCCGGGTCAGCCCGTGCGCATCGAGCGCTTCCTGCGACGCGTCGGCGAGATTGACGACCGCATGCAGAAATACGTCGCGGCCCTCCAGATGCATCTTGCCGGCGCTTTGCGTCGACGATACCCCGCCGTCCGTGTGAATCTTGTCCCAGTACCGCCCATCCGAATGCAGATGCGTGGACAGCACACCGCGCGGCCTGTCGCCTTCGCGCCGTTCGCCGCGCAGCACCAGCGCGCCCGCGCCGTCGCCGAACAGCACGCAGCTATTGCGGTCCTGCCAGTCCACGATACGCGACATCGTTTCCGCGCCGATCACCAGCGCGGTGCGCGCCTGCCCGAGCCGGATCATGTTGTCGGCGACCGAGAGCGCGAACACGAAGCCCGAACAGACGGCCTGCACGTCGAACGCGGCGCCGCGCGGCATGCCGATCGCTTCCTGAACGCGGACGGCCGTCGCGGGCATCGTGCGATCGGGCGTGCAGGTCGCGAGCACGATGAGATCGACGTCGGCCGCGGCGATCCCTGCGTGACTCAGCGCGGCCCGGGCCGCGCCGATCGCGAGATCGGACGTGTTCTCGCCGGGCGCCGCGATCCTGCGCTCCTTGATGCCGGTGCGCTGCGTGATCCACTCGTCCGTGGTGTCGACCTTCAGCGCGATGTCATGATTCGTCATGCGGTGCTCGGGCAACGCGGAACCGCAGCCGACGACGCGCGACATCCAGTGGTCCACGCGATTGATTTCCACCATCTTCGGTACTCCGATCAAAGTCGATGACGCGCCGGCCGCCCGATGTCTCGAACCGGCGCCCTGGCGTTACCAGCTTCCGACGCCCGCGTCCTGGCCCGGCTCCGCGGCGGCGCTCGTGCCCTGCGGTTGCAGCGAGACGAGATGCTCGGCCAGCGCATTGAAGGTCGGATAGTCGTAAAGGACCGTATCGTCGATCTTGATGTTGAGCCGCTCTTCGAGGAAGAACGCGAGTTCGACGGAATGCATCGAGTCGAAGCCGGCGTCGGCGAAGGTCTGTTCGAGATCGGTCGGCACCTTCAGGTTGTTCGCTTCGGTCCACTCCTGGATCCACGCAAGAATGGTTTCCGCGGTGACCGTCGGCCCGTTGACGGCTGCAGCTTGAAGTTGATCGTTCATGGCATCGATTCCTTGAAGTCGGATTGAGGACGGTGAAGGCGCGGCGGCGACGCCGCGCCCGGGAAACGGAAAGGCAGCGCCTATGCGGGTGTCGCGCGCATCAGCGGTTCCGGATCGGCGTGCGGTGCATCGGCAGCGCGTCCGCCGAGAAAGTGCGCGAGACGCCGCACGGAAGGTGCACGCACGATGGAGTTGTGGTCGTCGTCGAACACGTCGACCGTGATGCCGCCGCGCCCGAAACGGCGCAATTGCTGCTCCGCCAGCACGCTCGACATCCCGCGCTTGTCGCGCGCGGCGAGCGCGTATCCGATGTGCGTTTGCACCTGCCGCGGCTGGTGACAGGCGAGCGCCACCGCGCTCGCGGCATGCAGCCGCGCGATGTGGTCGAACATCTCAGGCTGGGCGCGGCGGCGCACGTCGGCGAGATAGAAGTCCTGATCGAGCATCGCATCGAAACGCGGGTCGGCCAGCCATCGCTCGACTGCCTGCATACCGTCATCCGGCGCGAGATCAGCGGCCAGTGCGCGCAACCGCGTGGCGAATTCGCCGTCGTGGAGCGGGCTGTCGACGATCATCAACGGCGGCGCGCTCCCGCCCTCCGACTCCCACTGCGCGGCCATTTCGTGCGCGACGATCCCGCCGAACGACCAGCCGCCGAGCAGGTCGGGCTGCCTGCCGTGCGTCGCGAGCAGCGCCGCGCAGTAGCGCGACGCCAGTTGCGCGATCGAAAGATACGCGGGCGCGTGGCCCTGATCCGCGTACGGATGACGGATCGCGACGACCGTCGGGTCGCCCGGCCATGCCGCGGCCAGTTCCTGATAACACAGCACGTTTCCGCCGACCGGATGCACGAGCGCAACGAGCGGCCCGGCCCCGTCGCGCAGCGTCACGACCAGGCCGACGTCGCCGCCCGTTTCGGCCGGTTGCCGGGGATCGGCCGCCACGACTTCGCGAACGGACGCGTCACCGTTCGTCGCGCCGAACCACGCGGCCAGCGTCTGGAGCGACGCGCCGCGCGCCAGCATGGCGATCGGCGGCATCTTGCCGAGCCGCTGATGCAACCGCACCCGCAGCTCCGTCAACGCCAGCGAGTCGAGCCCCTGGCCGACGAGCGACAGCCCATCGTCGAGCACGACGGTATCCGGCGCGACCGCTGCCGCGATCGTGCGCAACGTCGCGAGCATCTGCGCCGCGCCCGCCGGTGCCACGTCGGCGCGATCCACCTCGATCGAGCGCGGCGGCCGGGCTTCCGCATTCGATGCGCCATCGCTTCGTTGGCGCACCGCACCATGCGCCGCTTCGGCGAGATCGGGAAACGGCAGCTCGAAACGCTCGGTGTCGAACGCGTAGCCCGGCGCTTCGGCAGGCCGCGGCGCATTGCCGTACAGCTTGTGCCACGCGATCTTCTGCCCTTCGCCGTAAAGGCGTGCGCAGCCGTGGGCGAAGCCGGTCGATTCGGTTTCCTCATCGCCTTCCGGGCCGTCGGCGAGCGACGCGATCGCGCACGTCCAGTCGCCGCCGGCGGCGGCGCGCGCGAGCTTGGCGAGCGCCGCGCCGGGCCCCACTTCGACGAAGAGCGTCTTGCCGTCCGACGCCGCCAGCAACGCGTCATGAAAACGCACCGGCTGCTCGACGAGATCGAGCCAGTGCTCGACGCCGGCGATCGCATCGGTCGCGACGGCGCCCGTGAGGGTGGAGACGATCGGAATCGACGGCGGCGCGAACGTCAGCGGTTCGAGCGCGCGCCGGAACGCTTCGCGCATCGAACGTAACATCGGCGAATGGCCCGGCGTGCCGTAGGTCTTGAGCAGCGACACACGCTTGCCCGCCGCGACCATCGCGTCGTGCACGCGCGCCACCGCTTCCGGCGTGCCGCTGACGACGGTCTGCCCCGGCCCGTTGATGCCGGCGACGAACAGATCCTCGCCGAACGCGAACCGCGCGGCGAGTTCGTCGGCCGCGGCGGCCACCGCGAGCATCGCGCCGGCCGGCGTCGCGGTATCGAACAGTCGGCCGCGCGCCTCCACCGCCTTGAGACCGTCGCCGAGCGACATCACGCCGCCGATCACGGCGGCCACGTGCTCGCCGAGCGAATGCCCGATCAGCAGATCCGGCTGCACGCCGAGCTCCATCCAGGTACGTGAAAGTGCGTAGCACACGACGAAGTGAGCCAGTTGCCCCGGATGATGGCGCACGGTTTGAGCGCCACGGCCGACGATCGCATCGAGCACGTCGCGGGCCGTTTCGCTACCCAGCAGGCGCAGACACGCGTCCGCGTGTTTGCGGAACAGGCCGTTGCCGTGGTAGAGGTTTCCGCCGACGCCCGGCTGCCACGCCCCTTGCCCTGGCACGAGAAACGCGACGCGGGACTTGCGCGGCGGCTCGCCCGTATGCCAGTTGCCGGACGGATTGTCCGCGAGAAACGCGTCGAGCGCGTCGATGAAATCCGCTTTCGTCGTGCCGACCAGCGCGACACGATGATCGAAATGATCGCGTCGCACGTTCGACGTATGACACGCATCGCGCAGCGGCACGGACGTGCCCGCGAGCCAGGCCCGCCATGCCGACGCGACACGCCGCCGTGCGTCCGGCGAGCGCCCGGACAGCGTCAATACGCGTTCGCGGTCGATCGGCGCACCGGTGTCCGGCACGGGCGCCGGCGCGGACAGAATCAGGTGGACGTTGGTCCCGGTGATGCCGAAACCGCTCACGCCGACCAGCGTCTCGCCTTCGTCGAGCGGCGTACCCTCGCGTGGAATGGCGAGTTGCGCGCCTTCCCAGTGAAAGCGCGGGTTCGGCGTCTCGAAGTTCACCTGCGCGGGTACGTGGCGGTGCCGCAGGATCAGCATCGCCTTGATGAAGCCGGCCACGCCCGCGGCGCCCTCCAGATGCCCGAGCTGGGACTTCACGGAGCCGACGAGGATCGGCTTGTCGCGTGCGACGGCGCGCGTATAGACGTTACGCAACGCGGAAAGCTCGATCGGATCGCCCAGCGCCGTGCCCGTGCCATGCGCTTCCACGTAGGCGACTGCTTCCGGCCGAACGCCGGCGCGCATCATTGCCCGGCGAATGACGGCTTCCTGCGCCGCGCCGTTGGGCGCGGTGAGGCCGTTACTCGCGCCGTCGCTGTTGACGGCCGACCCGATCAGCACCGCATCGATGCGATCGCCGTGCGCGAGCGCGTCGTCGTGCCGCTTCATCACGATCACGCCGCCACCTTCGCCGCGAATATAGCCGTCGGCGCTCGCGTCGAAAGGACGGCATTGCCCGGAGGCGGACATCGCCTGGAGCCGCGCGATGCCGATCGTTTCCTCCGGCCCGAGGATCAGGTTCACGCCGCCGGCGATCGCGACGTCGCACTCGCCGGCCTGCAGGCTCTGCGCGGCAAGATGGATCGCGACTAGCGACGACGAACAGGTCGTATCGACGAAGATCGCGGGCCCGCTCAAACCCAGTATGTGCGCGACGCGCCCGGGGGCCATCGCGCGCAGGTTGCCGAGCTTCGAATAGGTGGTGATGCGCGACGGATCGCCGGACCAGACGGTGCGCCGGCCATAGTCCGCCTCGCCGATCGTCATGAAGACCCCGACGTTCCTGCCGCGCAGCCGGCCCGGCGCGATACCCGCGTTCTCGAGCGCCGCCCATGCGAGTTCGAGCATCCAGCGCTGCTGCGGATCCATCTCCATCGCCTCGGCCGCCGAGGTCCGGAACAGCTTGCGGTCGAAGCGGAACGGATCGTCGACATAGCCGGCCACGCGCGAATACGTGGTGCCGGGCTCGTCGGTATCCGGCGAGTAGTACGCGTCGATATCGAAGCGTTCGCGCGGCGTTTCGCGGATCGCCGTGCGCCCGGAATTCAGCAGCGTCCAATAGCTCGACGCACAGGACGCGCCGCCGGGGAACCGGCACGACATGCCGATGATGGCGACGCGCTGCGCTTGCGTGTTTGACTGGTTCATACCGTCCTCGCGGCGGAAAGCGTTCATCCGGCCTAGTGGCGGCTCGCCGCGGCGAGATCGTCGCTGCTGCTCGCCTGGACGAGCACGGCCATGTTGCCGGGCAGGTGCCGGTTCTCGCGGATCTTCGCGTGCGCGTCCGGCAGGCGGCTCCACGGAAACACTTCCGACAGGCACGGGTCGATCTTGCCGCTCATCACGAGCCGGTTCGCCTGCGACGCTTCCTTGAGGTTGGCGAAGTGGCTGCCCTGAATGCGTTTCTGGCGCATCCACACGTAGCGCGCATCGCAGGTCAGGTCGTAGCCGCTCGTCGCCGCGCAGAACACGACCATGCCGCCGCGCTTCACGACGTAGCAGGACGGGGCGAACGTATTGCGGCCCGGGTGCTCGAACACCATGTCGACGTCGCGCTTTTCGCCGAGCGCACCCCAGATCGCCTTTCCGAAGCGCTTGACTTCATCGACGTAGGCCGCGTACTCGGCCTTCGCATCGACGGGCGGCGGCGCGCCCCAGCACGAGAAATCCGAACGGTTGATCACGCCCACCGCGCCGAGCCGTTTGACGAATTCGGCCTTCGACGCGTCGGAGACCACGGCGACGGGGCGCGCGCCCGCGAGCGCCGCGAGCTGGATCGCCATCGTTCCGAGCCCGCCCGCCGCGCCCCACACGAGCACCGATTGCCCGGCGGAAAGCACGTGTGGCTTGTGGCCGAACAGCATCCGGTATGCGGTCGCGAGCGTGAGCGTATAGCAGGCGCTGGCGGCCCACGTGAGGTGCTTCGGGCGCGGCATCAGCTGCGTCGACTGCACGCGCGCGAACTGCGCGAACGAGCCATGCGACGTTTCATAACCCCAGATCCGCTGCGACGGGGACAGCATCGGATCGCCGCCGTTGCATTCCTCGTCGTCGCCATCGACCTGGGAGCAGTGTGCGACCACCTCGTCGCCGACCTTCCATTTCTTCACGTTCGAGCCGACGGCCCATACGATGCCGGCCGCATCCGAGCCCGTGATGTGATACGGATCGTCATGCAGGTCCAGCACCGAGAACGGCTGGCCGAGCGCCGCCCACACGCCGTTGTAGTTGACGCCGGCCGCCATCACGAGAATCAGCACGTCGTCCGGGCCGAGCGAGGGCACGTCGACGATTTCGTTCGTGAACGCGTGCTGCGGCTCCCCGTGGTTCTCGCGACGAATCGTCCACGCGTGCATTTTCCTCGGCACGACGCCCAGCGGAATCGCGCTGCCGATGTCGAACAGTTCCGGCGGGTTCCTTCTCGTTTCTACAGCGAAATCGATCGTTTTGGTATCCATAACAATACTCGTGAAAGAGTTGATCCGGGATAAGTTGCACTCGTGCTAGGCCGCGGCCATCCCGCCGTCCACCGACAGTGCGGTACCGGTCATGAACGAAGACGCGTCGCTCGCGAGGAACGTGACCGCCTCGGCGATTTCCTGTTCGGTGCCCAGCCGGCCGACCGGATGAAACGCCTTGATCTGGTCGGTCATGCCGGTTTCATCGAGAAACTTCTCCACCATCGCCGTCGCCACGAACGCCGGGCAGATCGCATTGACACGGATATTCTGCTTCGCGTATTCGAGCGCGGCCGCTTTCGTCAGCCCGAGAATCCCGGCCTTCGACGCGTGATAACTGCAGCCGCCGAATGCAGACGCCACGAGGCCATAAGTGGACGACATATTGACGATCGCACCGCTGCCCGCTTTCAGCATTTCGGGAATTTCGTATTTCATCGAAAGGAACATCCCTTTCAGATTGATATTCATCACGTAATCCCAGCTCGCCTCGTCGGTATCGGCCACGGCTTTGCCGAATGCCTCCACGCCGGCGTTGTTGAACGCAATATCGAGCCTGCCGAATTCGTGCACGGTCTGCGCGACCATCCGCGCGCAATCCTCCGCGCTCGATACATCGGTCTTCACGAACAGCGCTTCGCCGCCCGCGCGGCGGATCTCCTCGACAACGGCCAGACCTTCGTCGATGCGGCGCGACGCGATCGCGACCCGTGCGCCCTCCCTGGCAAACAACAACGCCGTGGTCCGGCCGATACCCGAACTTCCCCCGGTCACGAGGGCGACTTTTTCATGAAGCTTCAGCATCGTATTCTCCAGTCGCATTGATATGCAGGCCCCGTCATCACCATCCCGATTTTTCAGATCGAAAATGAATCGTCGGTTCTTGACCGGATGGATTCTAGACGGCGAAAAGCGTGCGCCGATGAAAAGTGAAAAAAGTTCAAATTTGATTGTCGAACGGACGAATATCATCGCTGACGTCACGACACTCCGCTTTCAACAATCGGCCTTCCATGCGTACGAATACGATCACCCGGCATGAACTCGGCATGTCTGTCATACACGCGATCGGCGACGAAGGCTTCGTCGGGCTGAGCGCGGCACTCGACCGTCTCGACCCCGATTTCAAGCGATTGCTCGTCGAGGGCGCATATGCCGACATCATCGCCCGCCCCAACCTCTCGCTGAAGCACCGGGAACTCGTGACGGTCGCGGTACTCGCGACGATGGGCAATGCGGATGGCGCACTGAAATACCATGCGGGCGGCATGTTGAATACCGGCTGGACGCCGCACGCGGTGCTCGACACGGCGTTCGAGACGCTCCATTACGCAGGCGTGCCGGTGGCCGCGGCCGCGATACGCCACATCGCCGGGTTGTTGCGCGAACGTGCCATCGATATCGACGTCGACGTCGATTTTTTAGAGGATCCCGAAGCGACGATCGCCACGTTGCTTGAGCGCCGGCAACGGCCGTTCGATGCGCTGACGCCGAAAGAGCGCCGGCTCGCCGCGCTTGCCATCGTCATCGCGCGCGAAAACCGGCACGATGCGGTTCGCGTACACGTGAACGACTGCCTGCACGCTGGCTGGACGCGCGGCGAACTGACGGAGGTATTGATTCAACTGACCGGCTACATCGGCTGGCCGCTCGTCCTGCCCGTGTCGCGCATCGTGCTCGACGCGTTCGATGCGTTCAGTGCGCTCAACGGGGCGCCGGACGACTCGGCGGGAATCCAGGCCGATGCACCGGCCGAGCGGCATGCGCTGCAACGCGACCTGTATCCGTCGGACGCGGTAGGCGGCTTTGTGGACATGTCGTCCGCGATCGAGCGTGGCATCGATCGGCTGGCCAGCGCGGCATCGGGCGATGAGCCGGTCGAGCACGCGAAGGCACGCCACCTGACGGCAATCGCGTGCCTGACCTGCCTCGCGCGCAATGCCGATGCCGACGCGCTCGCCGCGCACATCCGCGACGCACGGCGGTCGGGCGCATCGCGACCCGAGATCGTCGAGGCCATCGTCGGCGCGCTGCCTCACGCCGGCGTGCTGGCCGTGCAATGGGCGCTCGCCGTGGCGAGCCGTTGGTTCGCCTCGGCAGCTCCGCATGCGGCGCGCGAGCACGACGACGTGCAGGCATGAAGACGACCGCGTTCCACCTCTCTCCCACACCATGCGGCACGAACGACACAGGAAACGACGATGAACGACGAAGGCGGGTACGATCTCGAGGATCTCATGCCCGGCATGAACGCGTGCTTTTCGAAAACCCTTTCCGAGCACGACGTGCTGCTGTTCGCGAACGCGACCGGCGACCGGAACCCCGTGCATCTCGACGAGGCCTATGCGCAGCGAACTTTTTTCGGCGGCCGCATCGCGCACGGCATGTTGTCCGCCTCCGTGATATCGGCGGCGATCGCGACGCATCTGCCAGGGCCCGGCTCGATCTATCTGTCGCAGGATCTGCAATTCCGCCGCCCGGTCAAGCTGGGCGAAACGGTCTGCGCGACGGTGACGGTCAAGGAGATTCTCGCGAGCCGGCGTCGGGTCGTGCTGGAAACGCGCTGCGAAGTCGACGGCCTCGTCGTCGTGGAGGGCACGGCGGTGGTGATGCCCACGAATGCGGCGGCGCGCCGGAAAGAAGCGGCGACCGTGCAGGATCAGGCGGTTTGACGGCCGCCCGAAGCGCGACTGCCGGCGTCGTCGGGCGTGCGACCCGCGGTCGCGCTACGCGGGTTTGCGCAGCGGCTCGAGCAGGTGCCTCAGGCCGTTATGGTCGATCTCGTGCATCAGCGCGAGCTGCCGGCCGATTTCGCCGCGCGGGAAGCCTTCACGCGCCAGCCAGTTGAGGTAAGGCCCGGGCAGGTCGGCAAGGAGTCGCCCTTTGTATTTTCCGAAGGGCATGGTGACGGCGACGAGGGATTCAAGATCTGGGGTGCGCATGCGCGTATTGTGCACGGCTTTGCGCAGCCGCGCGCGTCACGGCCCGGCTGCGGCCCAAGGCCGCGAATCCGACCCTTCGCGGCGGGATGAATCAACCAACCGGCCCCGATTGACCATCGGGATTCACGTCGGCCGCCGGCTTGCTTCGCGCCTGCTAGACTGGAACTTCCCCCTGCAAACCATGGAGGGAATCATGATGTCCATCTATGTCGTGAAGACCGGCGAGCAGTTCCTCTGCACCGCCGAGGACGGCGATATCGGCATGGCGCCGGCCATCGAAGACGCGGCCTCCTTCGGTTCGTACGACGAAGCGGAGAAAGCCGCGAGCGCGCATGCCGACCCCGGGTACGAGATCGTGGCCGTCTGCATGATCAGGCACTGAGCGCCGATCCGCGGCCCGGTGCGCAGGACGATCCGCGTGCCGGACGCCCGTCGCCGCCCGTCGCCGCGCGTCGGCGGCGTCGATGCGACGGACCCGGCGTTCGCACGCCGCGGACGGGCGGTTCGCGCCACTCGTCGTCCACGCCGAGCATCATTGCCGCAAGCGAGCCGTCCGGCTTCGACGGCCACGCTTGCGGCAACCGGCTTGCAGCGTCCTACTTCTGCAGCGAGATTTCCACGCGACGATTGCGCGCGCGTCCTTCGGCGGTATCGTTCGATGCCGCCGGGTTCGCCTCCCCGTGGCCGACCGCGGCAAACGCATCGGCCTTCAGCCCGTGCTCGCGCAGATAGCCGGCGACGGCATCCGCCCGGCGCTTCGACAGCGCCTGATTGTGCGCATCCGAGCCGGTCGCGTCGGTATAGCCGTCCACTTCCACGCGCGCGAAATGCTTGTCGCCCTGCCGGCTCAGCAGCGTGTCGAGCGCGGCGGTGGCGGCAGGCGTCAGCACGGCCGAGTCGGTCGCGAAGTATGCATCGCCGGTCAGGCTCACTTTTTCGGCCGGCACGGGCGCCGGCGTAACGGCCTCGGCGGCCGGCGCGGGCGCCGCGCCGCACTGGAACACGATCGAATGCGCATCGGCGCCGTCGCGGTACGGCGTGGTGGTGTCGACGAGGCGCACGGCCTCGTTGCCGCACATGCGCGTCGCGACCTTCATGCAGGTCTTCGCGCTCGACAGGATGCCGTGGCAGTCGACCTGGAACGTCCGGATGCCGTTTCGCGGCTGCAGTTCGTACGCGTTGTACGTCGGCCCCGACGCACTCGAACAGGCCGCGAGGGAAACGACGGACGCCAGCAGGGCAAGATGGATGTTTTTCACTTGATGACTCCGAGAATGCGATGAGCACGGCGCGTGCGGCGCGATGTCGCGACGCATCCGCGCGTGTTTGCGTTCGGCGCGGCCCGCTCCGGCAACGCGTGCCGGAACGAACCGCTGCGCGCGATCACTTCCACTGGTACAGCATGCCCGCGCCGACCACGCGCTGGCTGCCGGCGAAACCGCCGTTCAGCGTCGCCTTCAGGTTCTCCGTGACGCGCGCCTGCACACCGACCGCCATGGCCTTCTGGCCCTGGAACGTCGCCGTGCCGACCCCCATCGCGAAGTTCGAATCGCGGTCCATGTGCGGGATCGACGCCATCGCGGCGGTCGCGGCGATCCCCTCGCGGGCCATCGAATCGGTCTGCTGGATCTGCTGCTGCATCTGCGTGAGCTGGTTGTTGACCGTGTTCAGCGACTGCGTGAACTGGTTCGATACCGCGTTCAACTGGTTCACGTTCACCGCATCGGTGCCCTGCGTGCCCGCCGCGACGTTCACGACCTGCCGCGCCGAATCCGCCGAGCCGACCGCGACCACGTTCGAGCGCCCGCCGTCGTTGCTGCCCGTGCCGATCGCCGTCGAGTTGTTGCCCGACGCGGTCGAGCCGACGCCGATCGCCGTCGAGCCGTTGCCCGACGCCGTCGAACCGTTGCCGACCGCCGTGCTGTTGGAGCCCGACGCGACCGCGCCGGAGCCGCCTGCCGACGAATTCGAGCCGCTCGCCCCCGGCGGCACGTTGCCGCCGGTCGGGTTCGTCGTGTACTGCCCGCCGAGGTTGGACGTGCGCTGGTCGATCAGCGTCGTCAACTGGTTCGCGACCGAATCGAGCTGCGACACGTTCACCGCGTCGGTGCCGTTCTTGCCGGCCGCGAGCCCAGTGATCTGGCGATTGCCGATGTTTACTTCGCCGGCCGACGATTGCGGGCTGCTCAGCCCGTACGCGACGTAGTTCGTCAGCGCGCCGACCGTGGTCAGCGAACCGGCGCCCAGCGCGACGCTGTTCGCGAACGTCGCCGATGCGCCGGCGCCGAGCGCGAGCGCATCGGTCGCGCTGCCGCGCGCACCCGAGCCGAGCGCGACGCTGCCCACGCTGACCGCCACCGCATTCGCGCCCTGCGCGACCGACTGCGCGCCGGTCGCCGTCGCGCCGCTGCCCAGCGCGATCGCGTCGGCCTGCGCGGAACTCGCCGCCTGGCCGATCGCGACCCCGCCCGGCGCGGTCTGGTCGACGATCGCACCGTTGCCGATACCCACGCCGTTGTCGCCGTTGACGACCGTCGTCGGCCCGACCGCGATCGATTCCGCGCCGACGGCCAGCGAATCGCCCGCCGTCGAATTCGCGTGGAAGTACTTCTGGCCCGTCACCGCGAACGATTGCAGCGCGCCGGTCAACTGCCGCACCGTTACCGCATCCTGCTGGCCGGTGCCGTCGGCGACGTTGGTGATCTGGCGGTAGGTCCTGTTCGTCGCGTCGCCGACCGATACCGCGCCGAGCAGCGTCTGGTCGGTCGTGTCGAACGGGATCGACGCGCTGCCATTGCGGATGATGCCGGACGACGGCGCCGTCGCACGGTCGGCGACCGAGCCCGAGCCGAGCGCGATGCTGCCGTCCACGCGCGAGATCGCGTTCGGGCCGATCGCGACGCTGTCCAGGCCGAGCGCCTGGCTGTCCGGCGCGGTCGAATTCGCGTGGAAGTACTTGATGCCGTTCGCGTTGATGTTGTCGATCGCCGAGCCGACGTTGTTGTTGATCGTCGTGGAGCCGTCGCTGTTGTACGTCACGTACGACGGCGCCGAGATCGTGCCGGTGGTCGGATCGTAGGTGGCGCCGCCGCCGATCGCACCGGCCGTGCTGTTGCCGAGGTTCGTGTTGTTGTTCGTGATCGAGCTCAGGCTGGTGGACAGCGAACCGATGCCGGTCGACGTGGCCGTGGACAGCGACGTCAGGCTGCTGTTCGTCGAGCTCAGGCCGGTGGACAGCGAACCGACGACGGTCGAGGTCGAAGTCGACAGCGACGTGATCGTGCTGTTGGTCGAGCTCAAGCCGGTGGACAGCGAGCCGGCGACGGTCGACGTCGAAGTCGACAGCGACGTCAGGTTGCTGTTCGTCGAGCTCAGGCCCGTGGACAGCGAGCCGACGACGGTCGAGGTCGAAGTCGACAGCGACGTGATCGTGCTGTTGGTCGAGCTCAGGCCGGTGGACAGCGAACTGATGCCCGTCGACGTCGACGTGGACAGCGACGCCACCGAGCTAATGGTCGAGCTCAACCCGGTGGACAACGAACCGATGCCGGTGGACGTAGACGTGGACAGCGACGTGATGCTCGACGCCGTCGACGTCGACAGCGAATCGAGCGCGGTGTTCGTCGCGGCGAGTTGCGATCCGTTGATCGCGTCCGTGCTCGACGAACTGATTCGCCCGGCCGCGACGTTGGTGATCTGGCGCTCGCTGCCCGCCGCGCCGACGCTGACGACGCTGGTCGGATTGACGCCGTTGAACGTGTACGTGACGCCGCCGATGGTGCCGGTCGACGTCGGATTCGGCGCGGCCGTCACCGACCCGGAGCCGAGCGCGACGTCGCCGGCGCGGGTCGCCGCCGTCGCGCCGTCACCCAACGCGATATTGCCGGCCATCCCCGCCGCACCCGCCGTCGAACCGTTGCCCAATGCGACGCTGCCCTGACCGATCGCCTTGTTGTTGTTGCCGATCGCCACCGCGCCATTGGCTTGATTGGTGACCGTCGCAGATGCGGTGCCGTCGCTATTGGCGATGTTGTTCGCCCCACCCGTGAAAGCACCGGTGCCGCTGGCGTAACTCGGATCGCCGATCGCTACCGCACCGTTGCCGACCGCAGTGTTGCCCGCGCCGATGGAAACCGCGGTGCCGCCCGTCGCGGTGGCGCCCGTGCCGATCGCGACGGCGTTGCCGGAATCGGCGGCGGCGCTGCTGCCCATGGCAATCGCGTTGGTGGCCGACGCATTGGCGGCGTCGCCGATCGCCACGGCGGCAGTACCGGTCGCGACCGCGGTCGCACCGAATGCGGACGAGAACTGACCTGTCGCCTGGCTGCCGGTACCGACCGCCGTGGCACGATAGGTCGGCGTGCCGGTGTTGTTGCCGGCGATCGACGAAGCGCCGATGGCAACACTGCCGTCGTCGATCGCCGAAGACGCGGCCCCCAGGGCGACCGTGTTCGTGGCGGCGGACGTGGCCTGCGTGCCCAGCGCGATCGCATTGGTGGCGGTCGCCTTGCTGGAGGTGCCGGCCGCGAACGCGTTGGTCTGCGATGCCGTCGCGCTGGAGCCCAGGGCCGTGCCCCCTGCGCCGGCGGCGAGCGCGAGATTGCCCAACGCCAGGCCGAACTGCTGCGTCGCGCTCGATTGAATGCCGATCGCGACCGAACTGACGCCCGATCCGACTGTGTTCACGCCGAACGCAAGCGCATTGTTGGCGCTGGCCGTCGTATTCGAGCCCATCGCGATCGAATTGGCGCCGAGCGACTGCGTGCCCGAGCCGGGCACACCCGCGGTGCCGCCCCAGCCGATCGCGATCGACGACGTGCCCTTCGCGCCGCTGTTGACGCCCATCGCGACGCCGGAATTACCGGAAGCCAGCGCGCCGCTGCCCACCGCGACGCCGGCCGCTCCCGAACTCGTCGACTGATTGCCGAGCGCAACCGAGCCCGTATCGGTTGCATTCGACGCATAGCCGAGCGAGACGCTTTGAGCGCCTACCGCACTCGCGCCGAGACCGAGCGCGGCCGCATACTGGCCGGACGCCAGCGCGTTGTTGCCGAGCCCGATGGCCGAAGCGCCGGTCGCAGCCGCGCCGCTGCCCATCGCCACCGCGCCGTTTTGGGTCGCGCTCGAGAGATTGCCGACGGCAACTGAAAAAGTGCCGCTGCCAATCGACTGCACGCCCAGCGCCACGCCGTTGAAGCCGGTCACCTGCGAATTGATGCCGATGGCCGTCCCGCCATCGGCCATTGCATGCGCGCCGGGGCCGATCGCCGTGGACGACAGGCCAGCCGCCGTCGACAGATTGCCGTAAGAGGTCGCATTCACCTGCGACGCCACGGAACCGTTGCCGATCGCCGTCGAACTGGCGCCCCCGGTCGCGGAGCCGCCACCCGCCGAATATTGCGCATGCGCACCGGCCTGGAACAGCCCGAGATACGCGGCCGTCATCATCACGACGAGCCGTCTGGGCGAGAGCGCCGGCTTCGTCGCGATGCCCGCGTCTGCCGCATGCACGGACGCGCTTCTCGACGACGCGACCCGCTTGCCGCGCGCACGATCGAGCTCCGACGCCGCAACCCAGGCGCCCAGTGCTTCGTTCCAGATCGACTTGAACGACTTGTTCATCTTGTGTTCCCTCGGTTCTCATGTGCTGGATGACACAACAGCGAACGCGGCGCCAGGCGCGGCGCGGACCTGCTCCGCTTGCGCCTGTCTCGCGACGCCTCGCTTCTCACTTCGTATCACTAATCAAAACTACGAACAGCGTTGCCTGACACGCTCGCCCCATATCGCGAGTGCGCGACCGACCGCCGCGCATGCCCGTTCGGCACGATGCGCGATGGCGATCACCGGTTATCGATTCACGGAAGTCGACATCGCCCGCCCGGCGGCGACACGGCGCACGACGCGCCGCGAATCCGCGCGCGCGCACACCGCCGCACCCGCCGAAGGGCGACTTCGAATCTCATTGGAAAAGCGTCGCTCGGACGCTGGACGAACGGATGCCGGCCCGCATCGCGGGCGGCCCGTCATATGTCATTCAGGCGGTGAAAGGCGCCATGCAGTCCCCGGATCTGACGCACGCGCCGCCGGATCGCCGACGCTGACAGCCCGCACCGGATCGATCGACCCGGCGCGCTGACCTGCCATGCTTGTCGTATTCATGTTTTTCGTATCCGCCTGATTCGAAGAGCGCCGCGCGCGGCCCCGGGATCGATACAGCGCCCGGCGGCTCGCACGAAGTCGCTCACCCCTTTTCCGTCCGGCGGGCGACCGGCTTTTCCGGGAAATCCAGAAAAGCCGGCTACTCACCGCACGGCCCCGGCATCGAATTAATCGATCGAATTTACTTGACGATTTTCTTCTCGCTCGACGCCTTGCACCCAGCCCAACCCGTCATTTCTCGATTCGTCCTGTATGTCGAAAAATCTCGCGAATCATGACGTTTTCATTACCCTCGTGCCCGTTATTCTTTTGTTACCGGCATTCCCAACATCCGGGAATGCCATCATTCAATGCGCCATCGAATGTCGGCTGCCATGAAAGCGGCGGCGACGACAGCAATCCTGCCGGCAATCCGAAGCAGCGAAAGAACCGATTCCAGCCGCACCGGGGCTAGTGTGCAGGTATTCGTCCAAACAAACCTTTTCCGTAGCGGAAAAACCCTTTTCCGGAGCGGACGGCATTTACATTCATACATATTTTCGGCAAACGCGATTTTCCGCCAACAAGAATATCGAACCGATATCAACGAAAACTCAACCGGGATGACGAGAAACGAGCGGATTCGATTTACACCGATACAGCGAATTTCGATATCTCGCGCGCGAATTCATCGCCCGGGCCACTCCGGCTATTCAAATCATTAAATCGGAAATAAAGTCCGAAACCCGCGAAATCGGCTCGGCACATTTTTCCGCTCCGTTTTGTCGAGTGCGGACAACACCGCCGCGCAGCCGTCACTACGCCCGGGCGACAAGCCCACACGCGCCGCACGGAATCCTCACAATCGAGGTTGCCGTCGGCATATAATTTTTTGCAACAATCGTGCAGATAGCACTGCCCCCGACCTGACAGGCCACTCCTTCCCACGCGTTCGCAACCATGCCATCCCGCCTGCCCAGTCCGGCATCGCCTCGCATCACGCCGGATCTCGCTGGCGCGCATATCCTCATCGTCGACGATCGGCCGAACGACCTGCGGCTCCTGACCGAAATCCTGCGCACCGCGCAGTGCCGGATCAGCGTCGCGTTCGACGGGCTGCAGGCCTATCACCGCGCGCAAGCGATCGCGCCCGATCTGATCCTGATGGACGTGCGCATGCCGCGCATGGACGGTTTCGCCGCGAGCCGGCTGCTGGCGTCCACACCGTCCACGCAATCCATTCCGGTCATCATCCTGACGGCCGCGGGCGACCTCGAGGATCGGATCGCGGGGCTCGAAACGGGTGCGATCGACTACATCGTCAAGCCGTTCGAGCCGGCGGAAGTCATCGCGCGGGTTCGCAATCACCTGAAGCGCGTGCGACGCAGCCAGCCGTTCGCGCACCTGCCCGAATTGCCCGACAACCCCGATGCGGCGCTCGTGCGCGCGGCGAGCGACGTGCTGTTGCGCAACCTGCGCCATCCGCCGGCGCTCGAGGATCTCGCGAAACAGGTGGGCACGCACGAGAAGCGGCTGTCCCGCGTATTCCGCGATCATCTCGGCCAGACCGTATTCGAGTACCTGCGCGACACGCGCCTGCGCGCCGCGATGCACTTCCTGGCGGAAACGTCGATGGGGATCGGCGACATCGCCGAGGAAATCGGCTTTTCCACGCCCGGCAATTTCGCGACGGCGTTCCGCGAACGCTTCGGCATCACGCCGTCCGACTGGCGGCGCCAGCGCCACGCGGTCGACGCGCCGGCCGCACCGGCGGGGCGCCACGGCGATGCGTAGGCAATACGCGGCATGGACGGCCGGGTGTCGCGCGGTGCTCCTGCTGCTCGCGGCGCTGGCCGTCACATGCGCGACGGCCCGCGCCGCGACGACGTCGAACGCCGCGCGACTCGAAGCCGTATCGGTTTTCGAGGACGCCGGCGCGACGCTGTCCGTCGACGCGGTCGCCGCCCGGCTCGCCGACCCGGCCCGCGACGCAGCCACGGCAACCGCGCCCTCGTTCAACGTGACGTTTTCGCGCTCGGCATGGTGGGTGCGCGCGACGCTGGTCAACCGCGACAGCGAGACGCGCCCGCTGGTGCTCGCGATTCGCGATGCGCGCGTCGACCGGGCCGACTTCTATGTCGCGCCGCACGGCCAATGGATGCTCGAGCGCAGCTTCCCGGCCGATCGCGGCGATGCGCGCGACGCGCCGTCGCGCTACCCGACCCTCGACGTCACGCTGCGCGCGGGCGAACGGCTTCCCGTGCTGATCCGCATCACGTCGCGCAAGGAAATGCGGCTCGCGCCGGTCGCGTTCACCCGCGACGCGTGGACCGCGCAGGAATTACACGCGTCGATGTGGAACTTCGGCTTCTTCGGTGGGTTGCTCGCCCTCGTCTGGTGTGCGCTGCTGATCGGCTTTTTCTCGCGCAGCGGCGTGTTCCTCGTGCTGGCCGTGCTGACCCTGAACACCGCGCTGTTCGAGGCCGCGTATCGCGGCTATCTCGCGATGGCCCTGTCGCCCGGCGCGCGCGAGTGGTCGACGCGCGGCGAAACGATCTTCGTGTACCTGTCGGTCGCGTGCTTCATCGTGTTCATCCTGATGGTCGCGCATCGCGAGAAGGCGAGGATGCCGATGCGCGCGGTGTACGTGGTGTTTCTCGCGCTCGAATGCGCGGGAATCGCCGGCGCGGCGTTCGGCGATCTGGCGACCTTCGCCCGGTTCTGCCTGTGGCTGAACACCGTGCTCGCGATCGTGAACATCAGCCTGGCGCTGACGCTCGTGATCCGGCGCACGCCGACGGCCCGCGTGATGTTGATCGCGGTGGCGTTCGCGACGTTCAACATGCTGATCCGCATGCTCGACGGCCGCGATGCGCTGCCGCCGCTGCTGTCGTGGATCCGGTCCGACGTCTTTCCGAACCCCGTCATCGCGATCATCGGGCTCGCGACGCACCTGCTGGTGCTGGCCGCGTGGATCCACCACGTGGGCCGGCAGCGCACCGAGGCGCGCAAGCGGCTCGAGCACTGGCAGCTCACCGAGCAGGACCGGCTGCGCGACGAAGTCGCGCGCCGCACGGTGGCGCTCAACGATGCATTGCAGGAGTCGAGGACGCACATGCAGCAGAAGATCGAGACGCTCGGCTATGTCAGCCACGACCTGCGCGCGCCGCTGTCGACGATCAACGGCTATGCGAAGCTGCTGCTGGAAGGCGCGACGCACGGCCAGGCGCGGCTGATCCGGTCGATCGACCGCAGCATCCGCTACCAGCTCACGCTGATCGACGAATTGCTCGCGTTCACGAAGGCCGAACTCCAGCCGCTCGGCGTCGCGCCCGACCGCACCGACCTGCCCGGGCTGCTGGACGACATCGGCCACTACGCGGTCGCGCTGTGCGCGCAGCAGGACAACCGGTTCGTCTACCAACCCGTCACGCCGCTGCCGCGCACGGTGCTGATCGACGGTATCCGGCTGCAACAGGTGCTGCTGAACCTGTTGTCGAACGCATCGAAATTCACGCGCAACGGCACGGTCACGCTGTCGGTTCATGCGGCGCGCGAAGGGGATGCATGGCGCCTGCTGTTCGAGGTGGCCGATACGGGCATCGGCATCGACATCGGCGCGACCGCCGACATCTTCCGCGCGTACCAGCAGGTGCAGGCCGTGAACGGCGGCACCGGGCTCGGCCTGTTCATCGCGCAGCGCATCGTCGCCGCGATGGGCGGCGAGCTGGCCGTCGCGAGCCAGCCGGGCGTCGGCACGACGTTCTCGTTCGCGGTCGTCGCGCCGGCCCTCGGCCACGCGCTCGCACCGGCGTCGGGGCTCGTCAGGCGGTTCGATCCCGCCGACGAAGCGGCGCCGGCCAGCGCCGCGCCCGCGATGCGCAGCCCGCCCGCCGATGCGCTCGCCGAACTGATCGTGCTCGCCGGCGAAGGCCGGCTGACCGATATCGAGGAATGGCTCGGCCGGTATGTGGCCGAGCCGGATCATGCGCCGTTCGTGCAGGAAATGCGCGAGCACCTCGATGCGCTGGATCTGCACGCAATCGAAAAACTGGCCGGCTCGCTGAAGCGCACGCGCGTCGCGGATACGTCGTTCGACACCGAGGCGGACGCGACCGGGCCGGCCTGACGGCGCGGGCGGCCATGCTCGCCGGCCGCGCATCGGCCACGCCCGTCGCCGGATCATCGCGCTTCATTTCGCACTCCCCGCGCGAGGGTGGCCGGGCGCGCTACGACCGCCGCATCGTCGAGACCAGCGCGACGTCCTCTTCGGGCGGCGCCGGCCGCGCGGGCGCGGCATTGCGCGCCGGCCGCCGCGCGCCGAGCCCGGTGCCGCCGGTGCGCCGCCGCGTCGCGTGCCGCTCGATGACCCGCTGCAGCACGCAGAACACGCACAGCAGCGCACCGATCACGATCCGCGTCCACCACGAACTCAGCGTGCCGTCGAACGTGATCAGCACCTGGATCGTGCCGAGGATGCCGACCCCGAACACCGAACCGATCACGTAGCCCACGCCGCCCGTCAGCAGCGTGCCGCCGATCACGGTCGCGGCGATCGCGTCGAGCTCCATTCCCTGCGCCTGCAGCCCGTAGCCCGACAGCACGTACAGCGTGAACACCACGCCGCCGAGCGCCGAACAGAAGCCGCTCAGCGCATAGACGCCGATCTTCGTGCGCGCGACCGGCAAGCCCATCAGCAGCGCCGAGCGTTCGTTGCCGCCGACCGCATACACGTTGCGGCCGAAGCGCGTGAAATGCGCGACGTAGATCGCGACGGCCAGCGTCGCGAGCGCGATCAGCGCACCGGCGCTCAGCGTGCCGCCGCCGACCGGCACGCTGATGCCCGCGATCGCATGGAACGCCGGCGCGTTGATCGTGATCGACTGCGTCGTGATCAGGAAGCACGCGCCGCGCGCGAGGAACATCCCGGCGAGCGTGACGATGAACGGCTGCAACCGGAAATAGTGGATCAGCGCGCCCATCGCCGCGCCATACAGCGCGCCGAACGCGAGCACCAGCGGCACGATCACCCACACGGGCCAGTGCAGCCGTTCGGCGCCGACCGCGCAGAAGATCGTTGTCAGCGCAACGACGGAGCCGACCGACAGGTCGATGCCGCCGGACACGATCACGAACGTCATGCCGATCGCGACGATCAGCAGGAACGCGTTGTCGACGAGCAGCCCGGTCAGCACCTGCATCGAGAAAAAGCCCGTGTACATCACGGACCCGAAGCCGAACAGCGCGACGAACAGCACGATCGTCACGACGATCGGCAGCGTGCGCGGATCGGCGAGGCGGCCAAGCATACGGGTCATCGCGGCGTCGCTCCGGTGGTGGTGGCGCGCGATCGCGCGAAAGGCAGCAGCCGCGACGCGTGCCGCACCAGCAGCGCGCGCGCCGCGTCCGACTGGATCAGCGTCACGACGATCACGACGACCGCCTTGACGACGAGCGTCGCCTCCGGCGGCACGCCGATCGAATAGGTCGTGTAGGTCAGCGTCTGGATGATCAGCGCGCCGAGCACCGAGCCTGCGAGGCTGAAGCGGCCGCCGAGCAGCGACGTGCCGCCGAGCGTGACCGCGAGGATCGCGTCGAGCTCGAGCAGCAGCCCGGCGTTGTTGCCGTCGGCGCTGCGCACGTTCGAGCTCGCGAGAATGCCCGCGAGCGCCGACATCACGCCGGAGCACAGATACACGCCGAACACGATCGCGCCCGAGCGTAGCCCGACGAGCCGCGTCGCGACCGGGTTCACGCCGATCGCGCGAATGAACAGCCCGAGCGCCGTGCGGTTCACGAGCAACGCGATCGCGCCGATCGTCGCGACGGCGATCCACACCGCGCACGGCACGGTCGCGAGATAGCCGCCGCCGAGCGCGAGATAGCCGGGCGCGCCGATCGGGATGATCTGGCCGCCCGTCAGCAGTTGCGCGACGCCGCGCCCGGCCACCATCAGGATCAGCGTCGCGATGATCGGCTGCATCCCGACGAACGCGACGAGCAGCCCGTTCCACGCACCGGCCAGCAGCCCGACGCCGAGCGCCGCGGCCAGCGCCGCGCCGACCCGCGACGGGTCCGCCTCGAGCACGGTCGCGGCCGCGGCGCCGGCGATCGCGACGATCGCGCCGACCGAGATGTCGATGCCGCGCGTCGCGATCACGAGCGTCATCCCGAGCGACACGATCACGAGCGGCGCCGCGCGATTCAGGATGTCGATCGGCGCGCCGAACAGGTGGCCGTCGAGCAGCACGATCGACAGGAAGCCCGGACGATGCGCGACGTCCAGCGCGAACAGCAGCGCGAGCGTCAGCACCGGCCACGCGAGCGGATGACGAAACAGCGTGCGCAATCGCGTCATGACTGACCTCCCGCGATCAACCGGTAAACCTGCTCCTCGGACGCATCGGCGCCCGTCAATTCCGCGACCTTGCGCCGGTCGCGCAGCACCGCGATCCGGTGGCTCACGCGCACGACCTCACCGATCTCCGACGAGATGAACAGGATCGCCAGCCCCTGCGCGCACAACGCCAGCACGCGCTCCATGATGTCGAACTTCGCGGCGACGTCGATGCCGCGCGTCGGCTCGTCGAGAATCAGCAGCTTCGGGTCCGTCGCGAGCCAGCGCGCGAGCAGCACCTTCTGCTGGTTGCCGCCCGACAGCAGCCCGATCGGCTGCTCCGCGTCGCGCGCCTTGATGCCGAGCCGCGCGATATACGTGTCGGCGATCTCGCGCTGGCGCGCCCGCCCGATCAGCCGCCACCAGCCGCGCCGCGCCTGCAGCGCGAGCACGATGTTCTCGCGGATCGACAGCGCGGCGACGATGCCCTCCTTCTTGCGGTCTTCCGGGCAGTACGCGATGCCGTTGCGCACCGCGTCGTGCGGCGACGCGAGCCGCTTGCGCGCGCCGTCGATCTCGATCGCGCCGGTATCCGGGCGCGCCGCGGCGAACGCCAGTTGCGCGGTTTCCGTGCGGCCCGAGCCGAGCAGCCCGGCCAGCCCGACGATCTCGCCGGGGCGCACGTCGAGATCGAGCGCGCTCATCATCCCGCGCCGGCCGACCTGCCGCATCGACAGGAACGGCGCGGCGGCCGCGGCGTCACGCTCGACCGCCGCCGCGCCCGCCTGCAGCGTATCGGACATGCGTTCGCGGCCGGTCATCTTCGCGACCAGCACGTCGACCGGCAGGTCGCGCGCGAGGTATTCGCCTTCGCGCTCGCCGTTGCGCATCACGGTGATCCGGTCGGACACCGCATAGGTCTGCTCGAGAAAATGCGTGACGAACAGGATCGCGATGCCGGACGCCTTCAGCCGCCGCAGCACGTCGAACAGCCGCGCGACCTCGCCGTCGTCGAGGCTCGAGGTCGGCTCGTCGAGAATCAGCACGCGTGCGTCGACCGACACCGCGCGCGCGATCGCGACCATCTGCTGCACGGCGATCGGATACGCGTCGAGCGAGCGCGTGACGTCGAGCGACAGGTCGAGTTCGGCGAGCGCCGCCCGCGCACGCGCGTGAATCGTGTTCCAGTCGATCGCGCCGCGCCGCATCGGCTGCCGGCCCGCGAAGATGTTCTCCGCGACCGACAGGTTCGCGCACAGGTTGACTTCCTGGTAGAGCGTCTGGATCCCGGCCGCCTCCGCCTCGCGCGGCGCGGCGAAATTCACCGGCGCGCCGCCGACGCGAATCTCGCCCGCATCGTGCGCATGCACGCCGGTGAGCACGTTGATCAGCGTCGACTTGCCCGCGCCGTTCTGGCCCATCAACGCGTGGATCTCACCCGGAAACAGCCGGAAATCGACGCGCTGCAGCGCGCTGACACCCGGAAACGACTTGTCGATGCCGATCATCTCGACCACCGGCGGACTCTGCATGCAGCCTCCCTCGAAGCGTCGCCGGACGGCGGCCGCCAGGCCGCCGCCCGTGCGGACAGGTCAGTACTTCCGGGTCGGCAGCACCTGCGCCGCGACGTTCATCGGGAACACCGTCTCGTTGGTCACGATGCGCTTGGGCACCGGCTTGCCGGCGACGACGTCCTTCACCGCGCTCATCAGTTGCGGGCCGAGCAGCGGGCTGCATTCGACGTCGACGTTGATCTTGCCCGCGACCATCGCCTGGAAGCCGCCCTTCGTCGCATCGAACGACACGACGCTCACGTCCTTGCCGGGCTTGATGCCAGCCTCTTCCATCGCCTGGATCGCGCCGAGCGCCATGTCGTCGTTGTGCGCGTAGACGACGTTGATCTGCTTGCCGTAGGTCTTCGCGAACGCTTCCATCACCTGCTTGCCGCCGGCGAGCGTGAAGTCGCCGCTCTGCGAGGCGATCACCTTGAATTTCGGATTGTTCTTGATCACTTCGAGCAGGCCCGCGCGGCGATCGTTGGCCGGCGCGGAGCCGACCGTGCCCTGCAGCTCGACGATATTGATCGGGCCTGCGTCGTTCTTGTAGCGCTCTTCCAGCCAGTGCCCCGCGCGCCGTCCTTCCTCGAGGAAGTCGGAGCCGATCATCGTCACGTACAGCGACGGGTCCTTCACGTCGACGCCGCGGTCGGTCAGGATCACGGGGATATGCGCGGCCTTCGCCTCGGTCAGCACGGGCTCCCAGCCCGATTCGACGACCGGCGAGAACGCGATCACGTCGACCTTCTGCGCGATGAACGAGCGGATCGCGCGAATCTGGTTCTCCTGCTTCTGCTGTGCGTCGGAAAACTTCAGGTTGATGCCGGCGTCCTTCGCCGCACTCTTCACCGACACGGTGTTCGCGGTGCGCCATGCGCTTTCAGCGCCGACTTGCGAGAACCCGAGCGTGATCGGCTTTTGCTGCGCGTGCGCGCCGCCTGCCAGCACCGTCGCCGCGGCGACGATCGCGCCTGCCGCCAGCTTCCTGATGAATGTCATGGTCCGTCTCCGATGATGTCGTTGTGTGCCGCGGCGCTGTTGTGTTTCTGCGTGGCGCTGGCGCGGATCGGGCTGCGCCGGCCGGCGTGTCCGGCCGGCGCGGTATACATGCCCCGCATCAGTCTAGGAACAAGTCCGATAACCTTCCAATGAAATGTTGGATTGGGCTGATATCGGAATCGGCATACGTATAAACACCTAACCGCGCTGGCCGCCCCGCGCGGGGCGGCGCACGGTTCTTGCTCCTTCGCCATGGCTGTTCGCACCCCATGCCGGACGCCCGCCCTTCACGCGAACCCAAGGAGACAAGCATGATCGCTGCACGTGAACGCGGGTCGCCGCGCACCGCCGCCGTCGCCGTCGCCGTCGCCGGCCGGCGCCCCGCGGCATGAAGCAGCACGCTTCTGGCACGGTCGCCGCACTGCGCCATGTCGACGACCGCCACCCCGGCTACACGCGCCGCCGGCTGCGCAACGGCTTCGCGTACTACGCGCAGGACGGCACGCGCATTCGCGATGCCGCGGAAATCGCCCGCATCGACGCGCTCGCGATCCCGCCCGCCTATACCGACGTGTGGATCTGCGCGGATCCGCTCGGCCATTTGCAGGCGACGGGCCGCGACGCGCGCGGGCGCAAGCAGTATCGCTATCACCCGCAGTGGCGCGCGACCCGCGATGCGAACAAGTACGCGCGGATGGCCGCGTTCGCGCGGGCGCTGCCGCGCATCCGCGCGCGCGTCGCGCGCGATCTGGCGTTGCCGGGCATGCCGCGCGACAAGGTCGTCGCGACGATCGTCCGCTTGCTCGACACGACGCTCGCGCGGATCGGCAACGCGGAATACGCGCGCGAAAACGGCTCGTACGGGCTGACGACGCTGCGCAAGCGCCATTTGAAGATCCAGCCCGGCCGGGTGCGCCTGCGCTTCGCCGGCAAGAGCGGGATCGAACACGACGTGACGGTCGACGACGCGCGGGTCGCGCGGATCGTGCGGCGCTGCGCGGAGCTGCCCGGTCACGAGCTGTTCCAGTATGTGGACGACGACGGCGTACGCCATCCGGTCGGGTCGTCCGACGTGAACGACTACCTGCGCGAGGCCGGCGGCGCCGATTTCACCGCGAAGGATTACCGGACGTGGGCCGGCAGCGTGCACGCGCTGGGATTGTTGCGGCGCACGCCGCATCGCGGCGTCACGCATGCGCGCAAGCAGATTGTCGAGACCGTGCGCGCGGTGGCCGACCTGCTGCGCAACACGCCGGCCGTCTGCCGGCGCTGCTACATTCATCCGGCCGTGCTCGACGCGTTCGAGTCCGGCGCGCTCGCCACGCTCGCGGTCCGGCGTACGCCGCGCGGCCTGCGCGCGGACGAAGCGGCGTTCGTCGCGTTGCTGGTTTCCGCCAGCAGGCGCACGGCGAGATGAGCGTGCACATCGGGCCGAGGCCCGACCACGCGCGACCGGCGCGGCTGCCCGCGTGTCGTTTACCACCGGGTTCCGGGCGCATGACCGATAGCCGCTCGCGCGCGTTTCTCTAAACTGGTTCGCACAACACGCCTGCCCGGTGTCGTCCGCTGCGCGCGTCACGCCACCGGCATCGAGGCATCCCCAAGATATCCGCCTTCGCTGTCCGTCGGCCCGCACGGCCCCGCTGCGCGCCTGCCGGTTGCCAAGGCAATTCCAGGAGCGTTCATTGAGTTCATCGCAAGCGCACCCCGCGAAAGCCCGGTCTTCGCGCAAGGCCCTCAAGCTGGATGACGTCACGATCGTCGACCCGGCCGTCCTCAAGCGCGCGGTTGGCGCGATGGCGTTCGGCAATGCGATGGAATGGTTCGACTTCGGCGTCTACAGCTATATCGCCGTCACGCTCGGCAAGGTGTTCTTCCCG
>NZ_LFZP01000033.1:0-48104 GCF_002925705.1 Burkholderia anthinoferrum | reverse complement strand
CGGATCGCCGCCGACAGCCCGGCGGGGCCGCCGCCGACGATCACGACGTCGTATTCCATCGATTCGCGCGGGCCGTATTGCTCGATGAGGCTTGCGGGGGTCATTGGCGTTCCTCTAACCGTTAGAATGCTTTTATTCGGGAGCGTATTGTCTGCGAAACGAAACGCTTGCCGCAACAACATGCAGGTAGATTAGCACGATCGTTCTATTTTTTGTGCTAGGGTAATGCCGCTCGGGCTGTGCCAGCCCGGGCTGGCGCAACGACATCGAAAGGGGATGTGCAAATGGGTCGATCGATCAATCTGGAAGGCAAGGTTGCGCTGGTCACGGGCGCGTCGAGCGGCCTCGGGCAGCGTTTTGCGCAGGTGCTGTCGCAGGCCGGCGCGAAGGTCGTGCTCGCGAGCCGCCGCGTCGAGCGCCTGAAGGAGCTGCGTGCGGAGATCGAGGCGGCGGGCGGTGCCGCGCACGTCGTGTCGCTCGACGTGACCGACGTCCAGAGCATCAAGGCGGCCGTCGCGCATGCGGAGACGGAAGCCGGCACGATCGACATCCTCGTGAACAATTCGGGCGTGTCGACGATGCAGAAGCTCGTCGACGTCACCCCGGCGGATTTCGAATTCGTGTTCGATACGAACACGCGCGGCGCGTTTTTCGTCGCGCAGGAAGTCGCGAAGCGGATGATCATGCGCGCGAACGGCGGCGGCAACGGCAAGCCGCCGTGCCGGATCATCAACATCGCGTCGGTGGCCGGGCTGCGCGTGTTTCCGCAGATCGGGCTGTACGCGATGAGCAAGGCGGCGGTCGTGCAGATGACGCGCGCGATGGCGCTGGAGTGGGGCCGCCACGGCATCAACGTGAACGCGATCTGTCCCGGCTATATCGATACCGAAATCAATCATTACCTGTGGGAAACCGAGCAGGGCCAGAAGCTGCAGTCGATGCTGCCGCGCCGGCGCGTCGGCAAGCCGCAGGATCTCGACGGGCTGTTGTTGCTGCTCGCGGCCGACGAGTCGCAGTTCATCAATGGCTCGATCATCTCCGCGGACGACGGCTTCGGCCTCGCGTGAGCGGATGACATTTCGCAACAAAGAAGACTGCAATGAGCGCAACAAGCGATTACTCTCCCGTTTTTGAGATGTCGATGCCGATCCGCTGGGGCGACATGGACGCGTTCGGCCATGTGAACAACACGGTCTATTTCCGCTACATGGAGCAGGCGCGGATCTCGTGGTTCGAGCAGCTCGGCATTGCGGGCGGCAACGGCGAGGGGCAGGGGCCCGTCATCGTCACCGCGTCGATGGAGTTCCTGAAGCAACTGCACTATCCGGGTGACGTGATCGCGAAGATGTCGGCTGCAAAGCCCGGCCGAAGCAGTTTCGACACCGGCTTCGAGCTCACGCGCGCGGACGATCCGCAGCATGTCTATGCACGCGGCAACGCGCGCTGCGTGTGGGTCGACTACGCGCTCGGCAAGTCGGTGCCGCTGCCGCCACTGCTGCGCGACACGATCGAGCGCGCGCTCGCGACGAAAGTCGGCTGAGCGCGGATACCGGCAGGCCTGCGCAAGGCCGCCGGTGGCGCGCCGTGCCCGATGTTTCCCCGGATCGGCCGCCGCGCGCGGCCGATCGTCATTCGCGCGTCGCGATGCTATGCAATGCGCGTTTACTGCCCGAGCAGGCGCTGCAGCAGTTCCGGCGTGTTGTTCGTCCCGTATTTGCGCATCAGCCGCGCGCGATAGATGTCGACCGTGCGTGAGCTGATGTCGAGCACGCGCCCGATCTGCTTGCTGGTCTTGCCGGTCGCGAGCTGGGCGGCGATCTCGCGCTCGCGCGGGGTCAGCTCCACCGCGACGCGGCGCGTCGCGCTCAAATCCTCGAAGGTCCAGACGCCCGCCGAGAGTGGCGCGGTGCGGTCGAGCGCGCGGCCCGTCACGTGGCACCAGAACAGCTCGCCGTCCGCGCGTTTCATGATTCTGTCATCCGAGTAGACGCCGTTCGCGACCATCACGCGGGCGATGCGCTCGCCGATGCGCTGGAATTCGTCCGTCGACGGGTAGAGCACCGCGTACGATTTCCCGATCAGGTCGGCCCGTGCGCAGCGGAAGATCGACGCGAGCGCGTCGTTGCAATCCTCGATCACCCGGTCGCGCGACAGCACGAGGCCGAGCGGCGCGAGGTGGAAGGCGGTCTGGTAATCGAGCTCGGGCATGGCGCAGGCAAGCGGAGGCAAATGCTTATGTATTTTTGCGTATTGTGCCGCATCGGCGTCACATCGTACCCTTTCAGGCATCTCGCGGCGGTGTGTCGCGACATAAAAACAGCGCGCTTCGACGCAGGCATCGCCGCGCATGCATAGAATGGTGCGGCGGGCTTGCGCCACGTGGCGCGTGAACCGGTTTTGCTGGTTTCCATAGAGGAAGGGACAACAGATGAACAAAGTCTATCCAAGCGCGGCTGCCGCGCTGGAGGGAATCGTCCGCGACGGACAGACCTTCGCGGTGGGCGGCTTCGGCCTGTGCGGCATTCCCGAGGCGCTGATCGCGGCGTTGCGCGATTCGGCCGTCAAGGGCATCACCTGCATCAGCAACAACGCGGGCGTCGACGGTTTCGGCCTTGGCCTGCTGCTGGAAACGCGCCAGATCAAGAAGATGATCTCGTCGTACGTCGGCGAGAACAAGGAGTTCGAGCGCCAGTATCTGGCCGGCGAGCTCGAGCTCGAATTCACGCCGCAGGGCACGCTCGCCGAAAAGCTGCGCGCGGGCGGCGCGGGCATTCCCGCGTTCTTCACGAATACCGGCTACGGCACCGTGATCGCGGAAGGCAAGGAAACGCGCCAGTTCGGCGATTGCCACTACGTGCTCGAGCCGTCGCTGACGGCCGACGTCGCGCTCGTCAAGGCGTGGAAGGCCGACAAGTCCGGCAACCTGATCTACCGCCGCACCGCGCGCAACTTCAACCCGATGTGCGCGATGGCCGGCAAGATCACCGTGGCCGAGGTCGAGGAGATCGTCGAGAACGGCGCGCTCGATCCGGACCACATCCATACGCCTGGCATCTTCGTGCAGCGCATCGTGCTGAACGCGACGCCTGAAAAACGCATCGAACAACGCGTCGTACGCGCGAAAGGAGACTGACATGGCCTGGAATCGTGACCAGATGGCCGCGCGCGCGGCGAAGGAACTGCAGGACGGCTTCTACGTGAACCTCGGCATCGGCCTGCCGACGCTCGTCGCGAACCACGTGCCGGAAGGCGTCGAGGTGTGGCTGCAGTCGGAGAACGGCCTGCTCGGCATCGGCCCGTCGCCGACCGAGGACGAAGTCGACGCCGATCTCATCAACGCCGGCAAGCAGACCGTCACGACGCTGCCGGGTTCGTCGATCTTCTCGTCGGCCGATTCGTTCGCGATGATCCGCGGCGGTCACATCAACCTCGCGATCCTCGGCGCGATGCAGGTCAGCAAGCAGGGCGATCTCGCGAACTGGATGATCCCGGGCAAGATGATCAAGGGGATGGGCGGCGCGATGGACCTCGTCGCGGGCGTGAAGCGCGTCGTCGTGCTGATGGAGCATGTCGCGAAGGGCGATCAGCACAAGATCCTCGACGAATGCAACCTGCCGCTCACGGGCGTCGGCGTGGTCGACCTGATCATCACCGATCTCGGCGTGATCGAGGTGACGCCGGCCGGGCTGAAGGTGCTCGAGCTCGCCGACGGCGTGAGCGTCGACGAGATCCAGGCGAAGACGGGCGCACCGCTCGACGTCAGTGCCGTGGCCTGACATTACCTCGTTGCGTCATCCTCGACGCCCCGCGTTCCCGACGGAACGCGGGGCGTTTTGTCATGACCGCATGTGTCACGCAATCGCGCCGCCGCCGTCGATCAGCACCGTCGAGCCGGTTGCATAAGGCGTTGCCGCCAGGTACACGATCGCATTCGCGACATCCTCCGGCTGACCGACCCTGCGTGCCGGCAGCCGCTGCGCGGCGCCCGCATACATCGCGTCGCGTGCGTCGGGAGCGAGGTTGTCCCATAGCGGCGTCGCGATCAGGCCCGGCGACACGGTATTCACACGCACCGGCGCGAGCTCCAGCGCCAGCCCGCGGGCGAGCGCCTCGAGCGCCGCGTTGATCGCGCCTTGCAGGACCGACGACGCGCTCGGCCGCACGCTGAGGTAGCCCGACACGAACGTCAGCGAACCGCCGGGCGCGATATCGATCGCGCGGGCGATGCGGTAGGCGCCCCAGAACTTGCTGTCCATCGCCGCCTGCGCGTCGTCAAGCGGCAGCGCGCGGACCGGTCCTGTGGCCGTCTTCGCGGCAGAAATCACGACGTGGTCGAACTGGCCGGCGCGGGCGCAGAATGCATCGACGTTCGCCGTATCTGTGATGTCGAGCGTTTCGGTTCGCACGTGCTCGCCCGGTATGGCGTCGATATCGAACCTGCCCGGATCGCGCGACGCGATCGTCACGCGCGCGCCGCGTTGCGCGAATGCCGTCGCGGTGGCGGCGCCGATGCCGGAGCTTCCTCCGACGACGAGTACTTTCTTTCCGTGGAGCGGATCATTCATGAAGGTCTTTCCTGGGTGATGAGTTGAACGGCATCCGGTCAGATCGTTTCGGTTTCGCGCAGCGTCGACGGGCTATGCAGCGCGAAGCGCGCAATGTCGTCCTTGCGCATGAAAGCGACACCCGGGTGTGATCGCGCGTAGTGCAGGAAGTCGTCCCACGCACGGACCATCTGCGGCGTGCCGCTGATCCGGTCGTGCGCACTGATCGACATCAGCCGCCGCCTGTGGCCGGCTTCCGCGTACAACTGGTCGAAATCGAGCTTGATTTGCTCGACGAACATCGTCGGCGAGTAGTTGCGGCCTTCGATCAGCAGGATGTCGTTGTTGCGCAGCGTGTACGGAACCACCGCGAAATCGCGACCATCGACGGTCTCGATGAACGGTTCGTCGCGACTGACGTCGTCGATGTGATACACGTAGCCGAGTTCCTGCAGCAGCGACAACGTATGCGGCCCGCGCCGCAGCCAGTTGCAGTTGTAACCGGTCGGGCGCTGGCCGGTCACCGCTTCGACCATGTCGCGCGCTTCGGTCAGGAAGCGGCGCTCGTCGTCGCGGTTCATCGCGAATTGCGCGCGCCACGTCGGGCCGTGCGCGGCGGCTTCGTGGCCGCGCGACACGATCTCGCGCGCCAGTTCGGGGTGCCGGCGCGCGGCTTCCCCGATCATGTGCGACGTCACTTTCACGCCGTGTCGATCCCACAGGTCGAGCAGGCGCGGAATGCCTTCCCGGTAGCCATACGCGAACCAGGTGGCCGACGCGAGATCGATCGGCACCGACGGCGGAAACGCGACGGCCGGAAACGGGCTGTCCGCGCCGGTCGACGGTTGTCCGCCCGCCTCGAACTGCATCGAGATCGAGATCACGAGCCGCGCGCCGTCGGGCCAGAACGGCGTAGCGCCCGGCGCCGCGGGCGCCGGCGTCGGCGCGGCGGTGGCAGGCAGGGGCGTGCCTGCGGCCAGCGCGACGCCGGCAGCGAGCCCGGCGCCGGCCTGGGCCAGGAACGTGCGGCGCGGCAGGGGTGTCGCGGGCGTGTCGTTATCGTGAGTCATCGTCCTCTCCGTCAGCCGACGAGCCCGAGCTGACGCATCAGCGTCAGGTTGTCCTCGATGTGCCAGTTTTCCGCGATCCGGCCGTGATCGATCCGGTAGATATCGGTCGCGATGAAGTCGATTGCCTGTCCGCGCCCGGCCGTTCCGTTGAATGCGCCGGTGAAATGCCCGCGGAAATGCAGGTGCACGACGACCCGGTCGCCTGCCACGATCATCTGTTCGATGTCGCAGCGCAGGTCCGGGATCGCGCCGCGCATCGTGCCGGAGGCCGCGATCGGCCCCGCGATGCCTTGTTCGCGGCCGGGCGGCAGGGTTTGGTCGGTGAAGTCGTCTGCGAGCGCCGCGCGGGCGAGGGCGGGGTCGCCGGTGTTCCAGAAGCTGCCGTAGCGGCGCGCGGCCAGGATTTGCGCGCGAGCCTGCGCGGCCGGCAAGCCTGCCGCGACGGTCAGGCTGTGCGGCGAGACGAGATCGGCGGCCTGGGACGCGGCGGGCCAGAGTGCCACGACGCAAGCGGCTGCCGCGAATGCGTGCGCGACGGGGCGGGCGGCCGAACGAAGGCGGATCGACATGATTTCGAGGGTCCTGTGAAGAGCGTCATGCGACGACGCGGAACAGGTATGGTAGGTTTCCGTTCTACATGCAAATACGGGCAAAAGGCGAATGGATTCTTCGAAAAAAGGAAAGATTGAAGCGAGGCTGGCACCATGACGCTCATCGACGATTTTCCGGCGCTCGATACCTTCGCGCGGATCGTGTCGGCCGGCAGCCTGTCGGCGGCGGCGCGCGAGCTCGACCTGTCGTTGTCCGTCGTCAGCAAGCGGCTCGCGCATCTCGAGTCGCGGCTCGGCGTGCGCCTGCTGCACCGGACGACGCGGCAGCAAACGCTCACCGACGACGGCGCGCAGTTTCACGCGCAGGTGCTGCGCATCCTGGCCGAGGTCGAGCATGCCGAAACGCTGATGCGCGATCGTCGCGGCACGGTCAGCGGCGTGCTGCGCGTGACGGCGCCCGGCGAGCTCGGCCGCCTGCGCATCGCGCCGCTCGTGGCGGCCTTTCAGCAGCGACATCCGCAATTGACCGTGCAGCTGGTGCTGACCGATGCGGTCGTCGATCTGCTCGCAGCCGACATCGACGTCGCCGTGCGAATCGGCAATCTTGCCGATTCGACGATGATCGCGCGCGAGCTGGCGCCGAATCATCGCGTGCTGTGCGCGTCACCGGGCTATCTCGCGGCGCACGGGCGGCCGGCTCATCCGGCCGAGCTCCGCGCGCACCGATGCATCGTGATGGGCGACCAGCCGCGTGCCGAATGGCGGTTCGACGGCGCGCAAGGCGACGTGGCGGTCGAGGTCACGGCCGCGCTGCTGACGAACGACGGCGGCGCGGCGCGCACGCTGGCGCTCGAAGGCGCGGGCATTGCGTTGAAGTCGATCTGGGACGTCGGCGCCGATCTCGATGCCGGCCGGCTCGTGCGCGTGCTGCCGGCCTTCGAGGCGCCCGCGGCGCCGCTGCATGCCGTCTATCCCGGCGGCCGCCATGTGCCGTTGCGCGTGCGGACGTTCGTCGATTTCCTGCGCGAGCAGTTGCGCCACGCGTGGCGCCGCGACGCTTGAACCCGTCCCGGGCGGTGAGCCGGGCGCGTGGCGCCTCGTGATTCCGAAGCGGTTTACAATCGTTTGCATCGGGCGCCGCAAGCGTTGCCCTGCGCGTCGCCCCCGTTCGACAGGATGCCAACGATGCCAACGACCCCAGCGAATCCCGCGGTTCCCCGCCAGCGGCGCGTGCAGTGCGCGAGCGCGGCCGGCCTTCACCATGTCGCCTATACCGAGTGGGGGGATCCCGCGAATCCGCGCGTGCTCGTCTGCGTGCACGGCCTGACGCGCTCCGGGCGCGATTTCGACCGGCTTGCCGCTGCGCTGTCGGATACGTATCGCGTCGTCTGCCCCGACGTCGCCGGGCGTGGCCGGTCCGATCGGCTGGCCGATCCGCGGCTCTATGCGATTCCGCAGTACGTGGCCGACATGGTGACGCTGATTGCACGGCTGGACGTCGAATCGGTCGACTGGTTCGGCACGTCGATGGGCGGGCTGATCGGCATGGCGCTCGCCGGGCTGCCGGGTTCGCCGCTGCGCCGGATGATCGTCAACGACGTCGGCCCGCGCATCGAGCCCGATTCGCTGACGCGCATCGGCGAGTACCTCGGCGTGCAGCCGCGCTTTGCGACCGAGCAGGAGGGAATCGACTATCTGACGTCGCTGTCGCTGCCGTTCGGTGCGCTGAGCGCCGACGAGTGGCGCGAGATCAACGGGCCGCTGCTGCACGAATTGCCCGAAGGCGGCTGGACGATGCGCTACGACCCGCGCATCGCCGAGCCGTTCAAGGCGACGACGCCCGAGCTGGCCGCGCTCGGCGAGGCCGCGCTGTGGCGCGCGATCGAGACGACGGACGCGACGCTGCTCGTCGTGCGCGGCGAGACGTCCGACCTGCTGTCGCGCGAGACGGCGGATGAAATGGTGCGTCGCGGCCGGCATGTGACGCAGGTCGAGATTCCGGGCGCGGGCCACGCGCCGGCGTTCGTCAGCGCCGACCAGATTGCGCTCGCGCGGCGGTTTTTCGTCGAAGGCGACGCATAAACGCGTCATAATATGCGGTTCGGCGGCACGTGGGCCGTGCCGCCGCCCGATTCCTTACCCATCACGACCGGAACATTTCATGGCAGTCATTCGTCACCACGTCGGGGCCCGTCTCTCCGAAACCGCGATCCACAACGGTACCGTGTATCTGGCCGGCCAGATCGCCGAAGACACCACGCAGGACATCCGCGGCCAGACGCGCGAAGTGCTCGGCCACATCGATCGCCTGCTCGCCGAAGCGAACAGCGACAAGGCGCATCTGCTGTCGGTGCAGATCTACATCTCGGATCTCGCGAACTTCGAAGGCATGAATGCGGAGTGGGACGCATGGGTCGCGCCGGGCAACACGCCGCCGCGCGCGACCGTCGAGGCGAAGCTCGCCGATCCGGCGCTGCTCGTCGAGATCGTGGTCGTCGCCGCGCAGCGGAGCTGAGCGTTATCCGACGATGACCGTATTCCGGCAGGCCGTGCCATGACCGAATCCGTTTCCGCTTCTCCCGTCGCGGCGCCGTCGTTCGACGACGTGCTCGCGTTCGTGCGCGAGCGGGCCGGCGACGCGCGCCTGTCGTCGGGCGAGCTGCTCGCCGATCACTCGGCGGGCACGGCGGCGATCATGCGCACGCTGAACGTCGATCCGCACGCGATGCAGGCCGCCGCGCTGTTCGTGCTGACGCCGCACCTGAGCGACCCCGAGCGCGAGCTGACCGAGCGTTTCGGCGACGAGGTCGCGCGGCTCGTGGCCGACGTGCGCAAGCTGTTGCGGCTCGGTACCGTCAGCCTGCGCGCCGCGCAGAACGCGAAGCCCGACGCCGGGCGCGACGCGGCGGAGGAGCGGCGCACGCAGATCGAGGCGCTGCGCAAGATGCTGCTCGCCTTCGCGCAGGACATCCGCGTGGTGCTGATCCGGCTCGCGTCGCGGTTGCAGTCGCTGCGCTACTACGCGGCCGCGAAGCTCGATCCGCCGCCCGACGTCGCGCGCGAGACGCTCGAGATCTATGCGCCGCTCGCGAACCGTCTCGGTATCTGGCAACTGAAGTGGGAGCTCGAGGATCTCGCGTTCCGCTTCGAGGATCCCGTCACCTACAAGCGGATCGCGAAGCTGCTCGACGAAAAGCGCATCGAGCGCGAGGCGTACGTCACGCAGGCGATCGCGCGGCTGCAGCACGAGCTCGCGCAGGCGCACATCCAGGCCGACGTGAGCGGCCGGCCGAAGCATATCTACAGCATCTGGCGCAAGATGCGCGGCAAGGAGCTCGATTTCTCCGAGCTGTACGACGTGCGCGCGTTTCGCGTGATCGTGCCCGACATCAAGGATTGCTACGCGGTGCTCGGCATCGTGCATCACCTGTGGCAGCCGGTGCCGAAGGAGTTCGACGACTACATCTCGCGGCCGAAGCCGAACGGCTACAAGTCGCTGCATACGGTCGTGATCGGCGACGACGGCCGCGCGTTCGAAGTGCAGATCCGCACGCAGGAGATGCATCGTTTCGCGGAGTACGGCGTCGCCGCGCACTGGCGCTACAAGGAGGCCGGCGCGCGCGGCTATGGCGGCCAGTTCTCGGCGAGCGACAAGTACGACGAGAAGATCGCGTGGCTGCGCCAGTTGCTCGCATGGAAGGACGACGTCGAGGACGGCGCCGAAGTGTCGGGCGACCAGGCGTGGGCGCAATTGCGCGAGACGTCGCTCGACGACGACCACATCTACGTGCTGACGCCGCAGGCGCGCGTGATCGCGCTGCCGCAGGGCGCGACGCCGGTCGATTTCGCGTACCACCTGCACAGCGAGCTCGGCCATCGCTGCCGTGGCGCGCGCGTCGACGGGGCGATGGTGCCGCTGAACACGCCGCTCGCCAACGGCCAGACGGTCGAGATCGTCGCGGTGAAGGAAGGCGGGCCGTCGCGCGACTGGCTGAACCTGCAGCTCGGTTACCTGAAGAGCTCGCGCGCGCGACAGAAGGTGCGTGCGTGGTTCAACTCGATCGAGCAGGAAGAAAACGTCGCGCACGGCCGCGCGCTCGTCGAAAAGACGCTGCAGCGCGAGGGCAAGACGTCGGTCAACCTGGACAACCTCGCCGCGAAGCTCGGCTTCAAGTCGCCCGAGGAACTGTTCTCGGTCGTCGGCAAGGAAGAGTTCAGCCTGCGCAACGTCGAGCACGCGCTGTCCGATGCGCCGCCGCCGGAACCGGCGCCCGAGGCGCCGGCCGATTTCGAGAAGCGCAGCAGCGGTGCGAGCGTCGCGCACGGCGCGTCGACCGGCGTGCTGGTGGTGGGCGTCGACGCGCTGCTGACGCAACTGGCGCGCTGCTGCCGTCCGGCGCCGCCCGATCCGATCAGCGGTTTCGTCACGCGCGGCAAGGGGATGTCGATCCACCGCACCGACTGCCCGACGTTTCGCCGGATGGTCGAACGCGCGCCGGAGCGCGTGCTGCAGACGACCTGGTCGGCCGACGTGCTGGGCGGGCGCGGCGCGTCCGTCTATCCGGTCGACCTGATGATCGAGGCGAGCGACCGGCAAGGGTTGCTGCGCGATATCTCCGAAGTGTTCGCGCGCGAAAAGATCAACGTCGTGGGCGTGAAGACCCAGAGCCGCCGCAATGCGGCGTTCATGCAGTTCACGGTCGAGGTATCGAATTCGGCGCAGGTGCAGCGCGCGTGCACGCTGCTCGGCGAGGTGCAGGGCGTCGTGCGGGCGGGGCGGAAGTCGTAATGGGGTTGGAACGGCGTCATTTTGCTGCGGCCGCATAAAACACTTGCCAAGCCGGCCGCCGCCCCATATAATCTTAGCTTCTCTAGGCTCGTAGCTCAGCTGGTTAGAGCACCACCTTGACATGGTGGGGGTCGTTGGTTCGAGTCCAATCGAGCCTACCAACGAATTGAGAATGCCCGGCCTCCGGGTGTTCGAAGCAGTACACAACTCAACGCGAACAAGGCGAATACGGTTATGACACCGCGAACGTTGACCGAAACCACTTCGGAGCGACGCTAGTCGAGGAACGTTTTCGCCCTTTCAGTTTGAGTGAAGTATCGAATGCGGCCCCTCGAAAGCGGGGCCGCATTTTTTTTGTCGCGAAATTTTCATGCGTGAGTTCGATCTCGCGTACCTGGTCTGCCGCCCACTGTCGGCATCACGGAGAGTGCTATGGTTTCGATACGCTTGCCTGACGGCTCAGTTCGACAATACGAGCATCCGGTGACAGTCGCCGAGGTTGCGGCCTCGATCGGTCCCGGTCTTGCGAAGGCTGCGCTTGGTGGCAAGCTCGATGGCGAGCTGGTGGACACGTCGACGGTAATCGACCGCGACGCGTCGCTCGCGATCGTCACCGACAAGGATGCCGACGGCCTCGACATCATCCGCCATTCGACCGCCCACTTGCTCGCGTATGCGGTGAAGGAACTGTATCCGGACGCGCAGGTGACGATCGGCCCGGTGATCGACAACGGTTTCTATTACGACTTCTCGTACAACCGCCCGTTTACGCCGGAAGATCTGGAAAAGATCGAAAAGCGCATGCAGGAACTCGCGAAGAAGGACGAGCCGGTCACGCGCCGTGTCGTGTCGCGCGACGAGGCCGCCGGTTACTTCCGCAGCATCGGCGAGAAGTACAAGGCCGAGATCATCGAGTCGATTCCGCAAAGCGACGAAATCAAGCTGTACTCGCACGGCGGCTTCACCGATCTGTGTCGCGGCCCGCACGTGCCGTCCACCGGCAAGCTGAAGGTCTTCAAGCTGATGAAGGTCGCCGGCGCGTACTGGCGCGGCGATTCGAAGAACGAGCAGCTGCAGCGGATCTACGGCACGGCCTGGACGAAGAAGGAAGACCAGGACCAGTACCTGCACATGCTCGAGGAAGCGGAAAAGCGCGACCACCGCAAGCTGGGCAAGCAGCTCGACCTGTTCCACATGCAGGAAGAGTCGCCGGGCATGGTGTTCTGGCATCCGAAGGGCTGGGCGCTGTGGCAGCAGGTCGAGCAGTACATGCGCCGCCGCGTCAACGAAGCCGGCTATCTCGAGATCAAGACGCCGATGATCATGGACCGCTCGCTGTGGGAAGCGTCGGGCCACTGGCAGAACTATCGCGAGAACATGTTCACGACGGAGTCGGAGAAGCGCGACTACGCGATCAAGCCGATGAACTGCCCGGGCCACGTCCAGGTGTTCAAGCACGGCCTGCGCTCGTACCGCGATCTCCCGCTGCGCTACGCGGAATTCGGCTCGTGCCACCGCAACGAGGCGTCGGGTGCGCTGCACGGCCTGATGCGCGTGCGCGGCTTCGTGCAGGACGATGCGCACATCTTCTGCACGGAAGACCAGTTCATCTCGGAATCGATCGCGTTCAACACGCTGGCCATGAGCGTGTACAAGGATTTCGGTTTCGATCACATCGACATCAAGCTGTCGCTGCGCCCCGATCAGCGTGCGGGCACGGACGAGACGTGGGATCGCGCCGAGCAGGGTCTGCGCGATGCACTGACCGCCTGTGGCCTCACGTGGGAAGAGTTGCCGGGCGAGGGTGCGTTCTACGGCCCGAAGATCGAGTACCACATCAAGGATGCGCTCGGCCGTTCGTGGCAGTGCGGCACGCTGCAGCTCGACATGGTGCTGCCGGAGCGCCTGGGCGCCGAGTACGTGGCGGAAGACAACAGCCGCCGCCGGCCGGTGATGCTGCACCGTGCGATCGTCGGTTCGATGGAGCGTTTCCTTGGCATTTTGATCGAGCACCATGCTGGTGCAATGCCGGTTTGGCTCGCGCCGTACCAGGCAATTGTGCTCAATATCGCCGAAAGTCAGGCCGAATATGCGCAGTCTCTGGCCCAATCGTTGCAAAAACAAGGGGTTAGAGTGGCGGCCGATTTGCGCAACGAGAAGATTAGCTATAAAATACGCGAGCACACGCTGGAAAAGGTGCCTTATCTCCTCGTCGTGGGCGATAAGGAGCGTGATGCGCAAACGGTAGCCGTGCGTGCCCGTGGCGGCGTCGACCTTGGCGTTATGCCGGTCGAAGCCTTCGTTGAGCGTCTGCAGGAAGACCTGCGCTCGTTCAAGTAACCGCCCTGGCAGCGCGGCTCGTTTTTTTAATTTTTAGAGGAAACGTAACATCGCTACTGATAAGTCGTCGCACCGCATCAACGGTGAAATCACTGCGCCGGAAGTGCGCCTGGTCGGGATCGAGAATGAACCGCTCGGTATCGTAAAACTCGCTGACGCTTTCCGTAAATCGGAAGAACTGGATGTTGACCTGGTGGAAATCGCGCCGCAAGCGGTGCCGCCGGTTTGCCGTCTGATGGATTACGGCAAGTTCAAGTACCAGGAATCGAAGAAGCAGCACGAAGCGAAGCTGAAGCAGAAGGTCATCCAGGTCAAGGAAGTCAAGTTCCGTCCGGGTACCGATGACGGGGATTACAACGTCAAGCTCCGCAATCTCGTGCGCTTCCTCGAAGAGGGCGACAAGACGAAGATCACGTTGCGTTTCCGCGGCCGCGAAATGGCTCACCAGGAAATCGGTATGCGGATGCTCGAGCGTCTGCGCACGGATCTCGACGAAGTCGGCCAGGTCGAGCAGATGCCGAAGATGGAAGGGCGCCAGATGATCATGGTGCTCTCGCCGAAGAAAAAGAAGTAACGGGCCCGCGCGCATCGCGCGCAGGTTCGACAGTGGTTCGGCGCGTTGCCCGGTCAGGGCGGCGCGCCAGCAACGACGGCGGCTGCGCAAGCGGTTCGCCGTACACAAGTGGACTGGGTTTCGAAGGGCGGGTCAAGGGCGCAAGCCAACCGCACACCCATCGCCATCTAATAAACTGGAGTTGTTCGTCATGCCTAAGATGAAGACCAAGAAGAGCGCTGCAAAGCGCTTCGTGGTGCGTCCGGGCGGTACCGTCAAGCGCGGTCAAGCCTTCAAGCGCCACATCCTGACCAAGAAAACCACGAAGAACAAGCGCCATCTGCGCGGCGCAACGGCAGTTCACGATTCCGATCTGAACTCCGTCCGCGCGATGCTCCCGTTCGCGTAACCCCTCAACTGATACTCCAAGGAGAGAAACATGCCTCGAGTCAAACGTGGGGTAACCGCACGGGCCCGCCACAAGAAGATCATCAACCTGGCCAAGGGTTATCGCGGCCGTCGCAATAACGTCTACCGCATCGCCAAGCAGGCGGTGATGCGCGCTGGTCAGTACGCGTACCGCGATCGCCGCAACAAGAAGCGTGTGTTCCGCGCACTGTGGATCACGCGTATCAACGCGGCAGTTCGCCAGCACGACATGACCTACAGCGTGTTCATCAACGGCCTGAAGAAGGCGTCGATCGAACTCGACCGTAAGGTGCTGGCCGACATCGCGGTGTTCGACAAGGCTGCTTTTGCTGCGATCGTCAAGCAGGTGAAAGCCGCCGTTGCAGCCTAATTGCGAAATTAGCACTGCGTGGTTAGTTGCAGCGAGGTTCCGGTAGTCTCGGCCGCTGCAGCGAAAACGGGGCTCTTCCGAGCCCCTTTTTTGTTTGGTGGGTAGATTTTCTCGCCAAGACCGAATGACGTTGGAAATGATGGGATCTATGGATCTGGACCAGATTGTCGCCGACGCGCAGCAGTCCTTCGAACAGGCTGCCGACATCACCACGCTCGAAAACGAGAAAGCTCGATTTCTCGGTAAATCGGGTGCGCTGACCGAGTTGCTCAAGGGCCTCGGCAAGCTCGATCCCGAAGCACGCAAGACCGAAGGCGCACGCATCAACGTCGCGAAGCAGCAGGTTGAAGCCGCGCTCACCGCCCGTCGCCAGGCACTGGCCGACGCGCTGATGAATCAGCGCCTCACCGCCGAAGCGATCGACGTGACGCTGCCGGGCCGCGGCGCCGGCACAGGCAGCCTGCACCCGGTGATGCGCACGTGGGAGCGGGTCGAACGGATTTTCGGCTCGATCGGTTTCGACGTGGCCGACGGCCCCGAAATCGAGACCGACTGGTACAACTTCACGGCGCTGAACAGCCCGGAGAACCATCCGGCGCGTTCGATGCAGGACACCTTCTACGTCGAAGGCAAGGATGCCGACGGCCGCCAGCTGCTGCTGCGCACGCACACGAGCCCGATGCAGGTGCGTTATGCGCGCATGAACCGTCCGCCGATCAAGGTGATCGCGCCGGGCCGCACGTATCGCGTCGACAGCGATGCGACCCACTCGCCGATGTTCAATCAGGTCGAGGGGCTGTGGATCGACGAAAACATCAGCTTCGCCGATCTCAAGGGCGTCTATACCGACTTCCTGAAAAAATTCTTCGAGCGCGACGACATCCTCGTGCGCTTCCGTCCGTCGTATTTCCCGTTCACGGAACCGTCGGCCGAGATCGACATGATGTTCGAGCAAGGCAAGAACGCCGGCAAGTGGCTCGAAATTTCCGGCTCGGGCCAGGTGCATCCGACCGTGATCCGCAACATGGGCCTCGACCCCGAGCGCTACATCGGTTTCGCGTTCGGCAGCGGTCTCGAGCGCCTGACGATGCTGCGCTACGGCGTGCAGGATCTGCGGCTGTTCTTCGAGAACGATCTGCGTTTCCTGCGCCAGTTCGCGTAACGCTGCTCGCCGCGCCGACATGTGCCCGTGCATGCCCCCGCCGGACGTTTCCGAAGGGGCCCGGGCGCCGATCTAACCTGTTTCGAACGTAGACATCCATGCAATTCCCTGAATCCTGGTTGAGAACCTTTGTCGACCCGCAGCTGACGACCGACGAGCTGTCGCACGCGCTGACGATGGCGGGGCTCGAAGTCGAATCGCTGAGCAAGGCGGCGCCGCCGACGTCGAAGATCGTCGTCGGCTGCGTGCTCGAAGTCGTCAAGCATCCGGATGCGGACAAGCTCAATGTCTGCCAGGTCGACGCCGGCACCGGCGCGACGCTGAACATCGTCTGCGGCGCGCCGAACGTGGCGCCCGGCATCAAGGTGCCGGTCGCGCTGGTGGGCGCGGAACTGCCGCCGGCGGAAGAGGGCGGCAAGCCGTTCGCGATCAAGCTGTCGAAGCTGCGCGGCGTGGAGAGCCAGGGGATGCTGTGCTCGGCGCGCGAGCTGAAGCTGTCGGAAGACCACAGCGGGCTGCTGATCCTGCCGGAAGACACGCCGATCGGCCAGGACATCCGCGAGACCCTCAATCTCGACGACACGATCTTCGAAATCAAGCTGACGCCGAACAAGGCCGACTGCCTGTCGGTATTCGGCATCGCGCGCGAGACGGCCGCGATCACCGGCGCGCCGCTGACGCCGGTCGACATCCGCCAGGTGAACGTCGAGCTCGACGAAACGCTGCCGGTGCGCATCGCCGCGCCGGATCTGTGCGGCCGTTTTTCGGGCCGCGTGATCCGCGGCGTGAACGCGCGCGCGAAGACGCCGCAGTGGATGGTGGAGCGCCTCGAGCGTTCGGGCCAGCGCAGCGTGTCCGCGCTCGTCGACATTTCGAACTACGTGATGTTCGAGCTCGGCCGCCCGTCGCACGTGTTCGATCTCGACAAGATCCACGGCGGCATCGAGGTTCGCTGGGGCAAGCGCGGCGAATCGCTGAAGCTGCTCAACGGCAACACGGTCGAACTCGACGAAACGGTCGGCGTGATTGCGGACGACCGTCAGGTCGAAAGCCTGGCCGGCATCATGGGCGGCGACAGCACGGCCGTCACGCTCGATACGACCAACATCTACCTGGAAGCCGCGTTCTGGTGGCCGGACAGCATCCGCGGCCGCGCGCGCAAGTACAACTTCTCGACCGATGCGGCCCATCGCTTCGAGCGCGGCGTCGATTACGCGACGACCGTCGAACACGTCGAGCGCATCACGCAACTGATCCTCGAGATCTGCGGCGGCAAGGCCGGCCCGGTCGACGATCAGGCGGTGAACCTGCCGCAGCGCGCGCCGGTGAAGATGCGCGTGTCGCGCGCGAATCGCATCATCGGCGTGAAGATCGGCGCCGACGAGATCGCGAACATCTTCACGCGCCTCGGCCTGCCGTTCGAGCGTGAAGACGACGCGTTCCTCGTCACGCCGCCGTCGCACCGCTTCGACATCGAGATCGAGGAAGACCTGATCGAGGAAGTGGCGCGCATCTACGGCTTCGAGAAGATCCCCGCGCGGCCGCCGGTCGCGACGAGCGAAATGCGCGCGACCCACGAGACGCGGCGTTCGATCCACGACATCCGTCACGCGCTGGCCGCGCGCGACTACGCGGAAACCGTCAACTTCAGCTTCGTCGATGCGGAGTGGGAGCGCGATTTCGCGGGCAACGACAACCCGATTCGTCTGCTGAATCCGATCGCGAGCCAGCTTTCGGTGATGCGCACGACGCTGTTCGGCAGCCTGATCGCCGTGCTGCGCCACAACCTGAACCGGCGCGCCGATCGCGTGCGCGTGTTCGAGTCGGGCCGCGTGTTCGTCGCCGATCCGTCGGTGAAGGCCGGCGAGCTGGCGGTCGAGGGTCATGCGCAGCCGAAGCGCGTCGGTGCGCTTGCGTACGGTCCGGCACTCGACGAGCAGTGGGGCGTGGCGACCCGCGCGGTCGATTTCTTCGACGTGAAGGGCGATCTCGAAGCGCTGCTCGCGCCGGCGGTGGCACGCTTCGTGAAGGCCGAGCATCCGGCCCTTCATCCGGGCCGCAGCGCACGCATCGAGGTCGACGGCCGCGCGGTCGGCTGGATCGGCGAACTGCATCCGCGTCTGATGCAGAAGTACGAGCTGCCGCACGCGCCGGTGATGTTCGAGATCGACGCGGACGCGCTGATCGCACGTGCGCTGCCCGCGCCGACCGACGTGTCGAAATTCCCGCCGGTCCGTCGCGATATCGCCGTTGTCGTCGATCAGGCGGTCGAGGTACAGGCCCTTTTCGACGAAATGAAGAAGGCGCTTGCGGAAGACGCCTGCCGATTCGTTCAGAAGGTTGTACTCTTCGACGAATTTCGTGCAAAATCAAATACTTCCGGTGGCCTTGCCGCGAACGAGAAGAGCCTTGCCTTCCGCGTGACGCTGCAGGACGCGGCTGGCACGCTGCAGGACGAGGTCGTCGATCAGGCGATCCAGACGCTGGTCGAGCGGATGGCGCGTGCCGGTGCGCGTCTGCGCGGCTAGGGAGAGGGCCCGCCCGTTCGCGGGCGGCTTTTTTCCATCGTAAGTTTTGATTCAACGCGCTGTATGGCAGATATGAACGACATGACCTCGAGTGAATTCGAAGCCCTCCTGACGGCGCAACGCAGCGCGATGAACCGCGACGCTTCGGCGCCGGCGTCCACCGAGACGCCGACGCTGACGAAGGCGGAACTGGCGGAGCTGTTGTTCGACAGCGTCGGGCTGAACAAGCGTGAAGCGAAGGACATGGTCGAGGCGTTTTTCGAAGTGATCCGCGACGCGCTCGAAAACGGTGAAAGCGTCAAGCTGTCGGGGTTCGGCAATTTCCAGTTGCGCGACAAGCCGCAGCGTCCGGGCCGCAATCCGAAGACGGGCGAGGCGATTCCGATCGCGGCCCGCCGGGTGGTAACCTTCCACGCGAGCCAGAAACTGAAGGCGCTGGTCGAAAACGGCGCGGAGTAACACGCGCCGGCGCCCCTGCGCGGCCCCGCGCATCCCTTACCGACGGTTAACCGACGATGACCACCACGGTTGAGAAAGTCGTTTTGCCTCCGATTCCCGCGAAGCGCTACTTCACGATCGGCGAAGTCAGCGAGCTGTGCGGGGTCAAGCCACATGTGCTGCGTTACTGGGAACAGGAATTCACTCAGTTGCGGCCGGTGAAGCGGCGCGGCAACCGGCGGTATTACCAGCATCACGAGGTGCTGCTGATCCGGCGGATTCGCGAGTTGCTGTACGAGCAGGGCTTTACGATCAACGGCGCGCGCAACCGGCTCGATTCGCCGGGCAGCGAGCGGGCCGCGGCGGAGCCGGTCGAATCCGACGCGCAGGCAAACGATGCGCGTCGGACGGGCAAGCCCGGCGAAAACGTCGACGTCATTGCGTTGCGGCTTGCGTTGCTGGACGTGATCGACGGACTGAAACACGACTGAGTGCGCGCCGCGCAGGATGCGTTGGAAAGCCCGGTTGGCGATCTGCCACCGGGCTTTTTTCATGCGGGCCGTGCTTGCTTGCGGATCAGCGCGACGCAAGCGGATTCTTCTGTCCGGTGTCGACGACCAGCGTGCCGTCCGGCAGCATCCGCACCGAGCCCTGCGCGACCTGGCTGCGATAGTCGTACAGGTCGAACCGCATCGGACCGGCCTCGGCCGAATTCCGGATCAGCGCGCGCACGTTCAGTTCGAGCACGTTGAACATTTTCATGTCGCCGCCTTCCATCCACATGTAGCTTGGCGCGTCGATCTGCGGCCGCTTCGGCGCGGGCGCGCCCGCCGCGCGCCGGAACGTGAGACGCAGTCCATCGCGCTCGACGGTGGCCTGGGCGAGCTTGCCGTTCAGCACGGGCGGCGGGAACACGGTGTACTGGTCGAGCACGAGCGTGTCGCCGCGCAGTTCCGCGCCGCGTCGCCGCAACGGCGTCAGCGATGCGAGCTCGATGCCGAGCGAGCGCAGCAGCGTGGCCTGCGGGATGCCGAGCACCGACACCTGTGACGGCGTGAAGGCGAGATGCCGGTCGTCGAGCACCGTCAGCGAGCCCTTCATGTCCGTCGGCAGCCAGACACCCGGTACGTGATTCCACAGCTTGATGCCGCCCTGGACGCGCAGGTTCTGGCCGTCCGCGCTCAGTTGCAGGTCGTTCAGCGAGCGCGGCGAATAGTCGAGCAGGTAGTTGTTGAACAGCGCCGACATCGCCTTCCACGACTCGACGACCGTGCCGCCGAGAATGCGGATGTCGTACTGGTTCGGGTCGTCGAGATCGACGGGTTCGCCCGGGCGCTTCGACACGAGTTCCACGTCGAGATCGTCGACATGAAAGCCGATGTCACCGGACAGGTTGAAATCGACGTTGCGCAGATGGATCGTCGGGTTGCGGTTCGATACGTACCGTTCGTTGAACGGCGTCGTCGACGTGCGTCGCATCGCGACCTTCTGCATGCCGGGCCGCACCGCGTCTGCCGCGAGCGCGGACGCTTCCCAGTGCTGGCGCACGTCGCGCAGCGCATTCTGCTGCGCGGCGAGGAAGCTGTCGTTCAGGCGCGCGGCCGCGTTGCCGAGCGCCGCGCCGCTGGCCGGGCCCGTATACGAAGGCATCCGGATCGTCATCGCGCCGCTTTCGTCGAAGTTGAAATAGCCGGCCGATACCTGGTCGCGATAGTGATACAGGTCGAACACGAACGTCTGGTCGCGCTTCGATGGGTCGACCGGCCCGATCAGGATGTCCGCGTTCATCGGCATCGAGCGCATGAATTTCACGTCGCCGCCGCGGATGACCATCGCCTGCTGCGGCGCGTTCGCGGGCATCGCGAAGCCGGCATGCGTGCCGTCGTCGAGCTTCAGGTCGAGGCCGGCCGGCGTCACGCGCACGGCGGTGATCGTGAGTTTCAGGCGCGGCGGCGGCATCAGCTTGTCGACGGCCATCACGAGATCGTCGCCGGCGAGTTGCGCGATCGGTGTCTGAACCTTCAACAGGTCGGCCATTTTCACGTTGGCCGCGCGCATCACCGGCTGCGCGTCGAGGCCCGACACGCGTACGCCGGTCGGGTGGAACACGAGCTGGCTGCCGTCGCGGACCGCGAGCGTGCCGGTCAGCGAGAACGGTACCCAGCCGTCGCGCCGCATCTCGCCTTGCAGATGGATCACGCCGTCGCCGGCCGACACCGCGAGCTTGCGCAGCGGCGCGTTGCGATAGCCGAAGATGTAAGTGTTGAAGAGGGCGGTCAGCTTCGCGTTGTCGAGCGTGACCGTGCCTTCGTGCACGTCGATCTCGAAGCTCGTCGGATCGTCGAATACGATCGGCGCGCCGGCTTGCGTCGGCACGAGCGTGGCCGACAACTGGTGGATGAAGAAGCCGAGATTGTTGACGACGCGGAAATCGACGTCGCGCAGGAACGTCATCGCGCCGTTCTGGCCCGAGTCGCGCAGCGTGAACGGGCGCGGCTGCGTGAGGCTGATCGACGCGAGCGACGGCACGGTGCGCGCGAGCTGCCGTTCGCGCGCGAGGCGCTCGGCCTTGGCGCGTTCGATCTTCGTGGATGCGATGGATGTGTTGCTGTCGCGCTGCGCGGCGGATTCCGCGCAGCCGGCGCAGAGTAGTGCGAGCACCAGCGCGCCGCAGCCGAACAGGCGGGATGTCGTGTGCGACCGCGGGGCGGCCGTGCGTCGCCGGCCGGAAAACCAGTCGAAAATTGCCAAAGGCGAGCGATGGCCGCGCCGGACCGCATTCCGCATCGTCTGTCTCCATGTCTTGTCTTGATCGACGGCGGCGCGCCAGTGCCCGGCGCGAGCGTCGATGCCGTGCAGTGTGTCATAGCGCGCTAGAGCGGCGTCACCAAACAACCGCCGCCCCGGCGCGCCGCGCCGGCGGGCGGCCAGACAACGGATTCGCGCCGGGGGTACGGCCGGATCAAACGGTCGTTTGGTTTGTGCGGGCCGCCGGTGGCTATCGTTCGAAGCGATCCTGAAAACTCGCGGCCCGCGTTGGGCGGCACGGGTTTCGCCCGATGCAGAGGCGGCGCGGCCCCGGGCATCGACGGATACGATCGGCGACGGCGGCGGGGTAAGATCGGCATCAGTGGCGGGTTCGACATCACAACACGGCAGCCATCACGGGGAAGCGCCATGGACCTGAAGGAAGTCGACGTACTGGGTGCGGGGGTGGGCGATCACTGGTACTACGCGTCGAAGGCGAGCGCGATTCGCCGGTTCCTCGGCGCGTCAGGCACGAACCGGATACTCGACGTCGGGGCGGGCTCCGGGTTTTTCTCGAAGCATCTGCTCGAACGCACGCAGGCGACGGAAGCATGGTGTGTCGATACGAGCTATGCCGACGACAGCGACGGCGAGGCGGCCGGCAAGCCCATTCACTTTCGGCGCTCCGTCGATCGATTCGATGCCGATCTCGTGTTGCTGATGGACGTGCTCGAACATGTGGACGACGACGTCGGACTGCTGACGCAGTATGTGCAGGGCGCGCCTTCGGGCAGCCGGTTCCTGATCACGGTGCCCGCGTTCCAGTTCCTGTGGAGCGGCCACGACGATTTCCTCGAGCACAAGCGCAGGTATACGCTCGGTGGGCTGGAGAACGTGGTCCGGCGTGCAGGGCTCGACGTCGAGCACGGCGCCTATTATTTCGGCCTCACGTTTCCGCTCGCGGCCGCACTGCGGCTCGGCGAGCGGGCACGTTCGCATCCGCGCGAGCCCGCGTCGCAATTGCGTCGTCATCATCCGTTCGTCAACGGCTTGCTCAAGACGATCTGCCGCATCGAGTTGCCGATGTTCCGCTTCAATCGCGTTGCCGGCCTGACGGTCATCTGTGTCGCGCGCAAGCGGTGACGGCGACGGGGGCACCGCCGCAGGTCGCTTGCATGCGCGCCATCGAACCAAAAAATTTCACGGGAACACGCACAAAATGCATGCGACCCGTTCTAAATCGGGAAACTGTCTGTTATAATTTTTTTCTTTCGGGGCGTAGCGCAGCCTGGTAGCGTACCTGCATGGGGTGCAGGTGGTCGGAGGTTCAAATCCTCTCGCCCCGACCAGACAAGAACCCGCGTCAGCTCAGGCTGACGCGGGTTTTTTCTTGGCCGTCGCTTTTTTGCACATCGCAGCGCGGCCCCGGTAAAATGCAAGGTTGATCCACGGAAAGCGCCGTGATTTAGCGGAAGAGGATTCCCCGAACATGACTGATCTTCGTCTTACCATGCGGTTCGCTGCAGTGCTCGCCACCGGCGCGCTCGTCGCCGGTTGCGGTACGTCGTCGCCCACGAAAGTGGACTACAAGAGCGATTCGAAATCGAAGGAAGCGTCGCTCGCAGTGCCGCCCAACATGCTCGACGAGACGGCCGATCAGCGTTCGCTGCCGCCCCAGGGCGGCGCGACTTCCCTGTCCGCGCTCCAGCAGGTCCAGCAGGCCGCGCCTGCGCTGGACACCGTCGCGCCGGCCGTGGCCGGCATGCATATCCAGCGCGACGGCACGGAAAGCTGGCTCGTGATCGACGGCAAGCAGCCGGCCGCGATCTGGCCGCAGGTTCGCCGTTTCTGGCAGGAGCAGGGCTTCCTGCTCGTGGTCGACCAGCGCGACAAGGGCGTGATGGAAACCGACTGGAACGAAACCCATCCGCAGATCAACGACGGCCTGATCCGCAGCGTGATCTCGAAGGCGATGGGCAATTCGTACGTGACGGCCGAGCGCAACAAGTACCGCACGCGTCTCGATTCGGCGCCGAACGGCGGCACCTATGTGTTCATCAGCCAGAAGGGCATGCGCGAGGCGATCACCGGCGCGAACAATGATTCGAGCAAGTGGGAACCGAAGCCGAACGATCCGGCGCTCGAGACGGAATACCTGAAGCGGTTGATGGCTGTCCTCGCGCAGAACGAGCAGCGCGCGAAGAACGGCGAGGCTCCGATCGCGAACATCAAGGACAACGTGGTACCGAAGGACAAGAAGGCGGATACCGACGCGTCGTCGAAGGCTGCCGCGGCGATTGCGGCGCAGAACGTCTCGCGCACGTCGGCGCAAGGCAACGACGCGGCGGAAGCAGCCGTGCCGTCCGAAGTCACGCTCGGCGAGCCGTACGACCGGTCGTGGCTGCACGTCGGTCTCGCGCTCGATCGCGCGAACTTCACGGTCGACGATCGCGATCGCTCGAAGGGCCTGTATTTCGTGCGCTATGTCGATCCGAAGGATCTGAGCTCGGCCGAGCAGGGCTTCTGGAGCCAGCTGTTCCACGGCAAGAAGGAAAAGCAGGCGAAGCAGTATCGCGTCAACGTGAAGGCGCTCACGGCCGATCAGACGCGCGTCGCGGTCGTCGACGATTCGGGGGCGATCGACACGTCGTCGGCGGCTCGCCAGATCATGGGGTTGCTCGTGAATCAGCTCCGCTGATTCCGGCGTTTCCCGCACCCTTGGAAAGCCCGCCATTCGGCGGGCTTTTTTCATCGCCGCTCGCCAGCGCGGGCGCGCGTTCGGGTGGTTCGGCCCCGCCTCGTGACGTTACGTAACATCCGTCGCGTTACGACGACGGAACACGTGTCACATTGTCGCCGATATAAAAATTATCCTTATGAATCAAGGGGGTGAAGGTGGATTGGATGCTTGGCACGCAACCTGCTTTATATGTTCGAATCGTTAGAGCAGGGAGGATGGCGTCAGAGTCCGGAATGCGCCGCGAGCGCCTGAACAACGGTATCGACGCCTTTCAAATGCCGTCGCGACAAGCGTCGGTTAACAGATGACGATCCGCGCCAGCGTGCGGATCTCGATGGCCCCGTCGCCTATCCTCGTAGGGCGACGGTTTCGCCCGCGCTTCTCTGAAGCGCGGGCTATTTTTTTTGTGCCGTCGTCATGCCTTATCGGCGTCGCTGGTGCGCGATGCGCGTATTCTCGGACTTTTTGAATGAAGGAGGCGGGAATGGCGGAAATCGCAGTCGTGGCGCTGATCGTGGCGAAGCCGGGCGCCGAGGAAAAACTGCGCGTCGTGCTCGAGGGAATCGTCGAACCAACCCGCAACGAAGCGGGGGCGTTGCAGTATGACCTGCACCGGGATCTGAGGGAGCCCGCGCGATTCGTATTCGTCGAGCGTTGGGAGAGCGAGGAGGCGCTGGCCGCTCATGCGCGTTCCGCGCACATTCTCGCCTATCGCGAAGCGGCCGCGGACTGGATCGAGCGTTCCGAAATCCGCGTGCTGTCGAAACTCATCTGAGCCGGAGTGCGGCGGAGTGGGGCGACCGGACGTGTCCGGTCGCGGCGGCGCGTCAGTGTGACGCGCCGGGTACGTCGAGGATCAGGATGATCGTCCAGTCGGCGTCGCCGTCGTGGTGATACTGGCGCTCGGCAACGATGAACGGCTGCTGCTTGCCTTGCGGGCCGAGGAACAGCACGTCGCCCTCCATCGGCAGACACTCGATCGGCGGCAGCGCGAGGAACGCGTCGTCCGAGCCGCGGGGCATCAGTTGCTTGATCTTGCGAGTGGCGGCTTCGGTCCACTCGATGTCGAGTTGAATGTTGCTCATGCTGTCCTCCGCACCGGGGTGCGCACGGGTGGAAAATTTCGGTGCGCGACTTTAGCACAGCGCGCGGGCGCCGCAACCAAAAAAGCCGAACCCGGTTGCCCGGATTCGGCTTTTCGCTGGAGCGGTGCCGCCGAACTTACTGGCTGGCAGCGTCTGCAGCCTTCGCCTTCTTGGCGGCCTTCTTCGCTGCTGCCTTGTGATGCGCAGCCTTCTTGCCGTGGTGATGCTCTTCCTGCGCCGCCGGCTGAGCCGCTTCGGCCGCTTGTTGCTGTTGCAGCGCTTGGGCGCGCTGCTCGATCTCGGCGATCTTGGCCGGATCGGTGATGGTCTGGATCTGCGTGCTCTCTTGCGCATACGCTGCGCCAGTCAGCGCCGACATCGCTACCAGGATAGCCAGGGACGTCTTCTTCATTGCTTTACCTCCGCTAAGTGGTGATGAACCCGAGTGTTGCCGTTTTGTCTGGCGACTGCAATCGAGTGCGTGTCGAGTGTAACAAAAGTGACGGATCAATGTGCACCGGATCGTCGCACGATGCAAGGCCCCGTTGAAGTCGCGCAACACTCCGCGCAGTTCGTCACGCGTCGGCCATCGAGGGTGGAGCCGCGATTTTCGCGCCGATTTTCACGATGTCGTCAAAACCAGCCGAGCCAACGATATACGTGGAATTGCGCGATCCCGACCAGTTCGTGCAACGCCTGCTCGGCGTTGGCCACGTTGCGCCAGCGCGGCAGCCAGCCCGTTTGCGCGCGTCGGCGATTCGCATAAACAGGTTGCGGATCGATGCCGAAATGGCGGAAGTCGAGCAGGGCCCGGCGCATCTGGTACGACGACGTGACGAGAATGCGCGCGTCGTCACACTGTGGGCGTAGTATAGATGCAGTGAATTTCGCGTTTTCGTAGGTTGTGCGGCTGTTCGGTTCGAGCACGAGATCGGCCGGCGCCACGCCTTGCGCGACGAGCTGGCGCCCGTAGACGGCCGCCTCGGTGTCGCCGTGATGCTGCGGGTCGCCGCCCGACATCACCACGGTGCAGCGTTCGGCCTGTTGCCGGCACGTGCGGTAGAGCGCCGCAACCTTGCGGATGCGCGCGACGCCATCGGGCGGCGGCTGCAATCCGGTGTCGGTGCGGCGCGTGCCGGCGCCGATCAGGATCAGCGTGGTTCGCCCGTGCATGTCGGGATGTTCGACCGGCGTGACGCCGGCCTCGGTCCAGGCGATCAGCGGCGCCGCAAGCCAGCCCGTCGCCAGCAGCCAGAACAGCGCGACGGCGGCGATCGAAATGGTTCTACGCTGCTTGCGGCAGAGCATGAAACCGATGAAGAGAAGTACAAATGAATCGAACAGAATCAATTTGATTGGGGTATGGTGTCTTTTTATGGAGGACTGACGATCTGGCCCTGACGCGACGCCGGAGAACGTCGGCCTCCAGAATCGGTGGCGGTTGGGGCGGGCGGAGACCCCGCCCGGCGCGCCGCTTCGCATTGTCGCTGCACTTTAAGAAAGAATCGAGATGGCCACGTATTCCAACGAAGCGGTGCTCGACGCATTGAGACGAGTGCAGTACCGCCAGGTACCGTGGGCACGCCGCCCGGGCGTGTTCGAGTATCTCCGTTCGCTCGGGCTGATGGACACGGTCCGGCAGAAGACCGTTGCCCCCGCACCGGGCTTCCATGCACCGGTCGACATTGCCGTACTGACCGACAGCGGTCGAGCCGAATTCTCGCGCCTCGAGCGCGAAGAGAAATTACTTTCCTGGACGGATCGCCGCATGGACGACTACGCGTTGAGCGAAGCGAGCGCCGTGGCGATTCTCGAAAGCCGTCTGTAGCGGTATTCCATCCCGCCCCGTGCATCGCCACGCGGGCCCGCGACGCAAAAAAAGCCCGTATCGCGAAGATACGGGCGTACCGGATACTTTTGCTGCTGCCACGCTGTGCTCATGGCAACGATGTTGACCCGCCGCATGCGGCGCAGTTCCCGGATGCGGACATTTTCTTTCGCGAAATCTCGAAATCGGCAGGACGTCTACGGATGGCGTGGCACGCCGGGCGACTGAGAGCCGATCCGCGCCCGCGCGTTGCTGGCGATGTCGCCGCGCAAGTCGCCGCGCGGCACGGTTTGCCGGCTGGACGGGTTGCCTGACGGCGGCTGGCGGAGGGTATTGCGGTGATCCTGCTGGCGATGGGGCGGCTTCACGCGATCGTCGGCATGGGCCGGAGCGGCGAGCGCCACGGAAACGACAATGCCGCATGCAACGAGCAGTGACATTGTTTTCATGGCGGGGCTCCCTTCAAGCCGTCCGTGCGGCCTGTTGATATGTCGCTAAGGTAAGCGTGGGAGTGCAGGCTTGCTGTAAATATTGGTAAATAGATGTTTCGCGGCACGACAACGGTAATCGACTGCAATGCATGCGGCGCAACAAGATCGCGTCGCAGAAAGAAACCGGGCGGCCGAAGCCGCCCGATCGAGCATTCGTTACGCCATCTTGACGGGCGCGCGCCAGGATTCCGGATTGGTCCAGAAGGCGCCGCGCAACCGATCGCGGCTCGGCGGCGCGGGTGGCTTCGCCGCGCTTGCGCCGATGCGTCCACGCAGCGAAATCTGCCGGCCGCTCGTGCCGAGTCGCTTCACGATTTCGGCGAGCGTACCGTCCGCCTGCCATTCGTCGAAGCGGCGGCGGCAGGTCGGCGGGGACGGATAGCGGCCCGGCAGTTTGGACCAGCCTTCGCCCGTCGACAGCACCCACAGCACGGCGTTGACCACCGAACGAGCCTCCACGCGAGGACGGCCGCGCCGCTCACTCCGTGCGGGTTCCGAGCAAAACAGACCCTCGACCAGCGCCCATTCGTTATCTCTCAAATCGTCGAACAGCATCATGTCCTCACCTCAGCGAAGCTAACTCCGGTGCGCTGCCCTGCGCCGCGCACTCTTCAAGCACTCGATCGTCGAGTGCCGGGTGGGGGCGTCCGGTTGGCCGGCAGCGGTGTTTCTGCTCTTCCGTCCGACGAAACCTGCACCCTGTGCGCAAGGTAATGCACGAAGCGTGCCATGTCGGAGGTGAATCCCTCGAGAGCCGCTTGGCAGCGAGCTAACGGCTAAGTCAGCTAGGGGCGTATAAGACGCCAAAATAACCCGTGAGCAAATCGGGACAATCACCAATCTTGTGCAATTCGCCCATGTCACGTGCGTTTGCGAACGTATTGCACCGCAGCGAAACATGGGCGAGGGACGCCGGATTCGTCACCGAAGCCGGTTTCGCGCATTAAAATCGCGCATCGATATCGACGATTGATGAGGTCAGGGGATGAACGTTACGCTGCGCCAGCTTCGCGTGTTCATCGAAGTCGCGCGGCTCAAGAGCTTCAGCCGGGCGGGTGACGAGATCGGGCTCACGCAGTCCGCGGTCAGCCGCTGCGTGCGCGAGCTCGAGGCCGAACTCGGGCTGAAGCTGATCGACCGCACGACGCGGGACGTGCAACTGACCGATGTCGGGGCGAATCTGATCGCGAGCGTGTCGCGCCTGCTCGACGATCTCGACGATACGCTGCGCGAGATCCGCGAGATCGGCGAGCAGCGCCGCGGGCGCGTGATCGTCGCGGCAAGCCCGACGATCGCATGCAGGCTGATGCCGCGCGTGGTGGCGTCGTGCGAGCGGCAGTTCCCGTTCGTGACGCTCGGCCTGCGCGACGACGTACAGAGCGACGTGTTGCGCAAGGTGAAGTCGAGCGAAGTCGATTTCGGCGTCGTGATCGGGCCGCTGACGGTCGCCGATCTCGTCTGCGAACCGTTGATGACCGATTCGTTCTGCCTTGTCGCGCGCGCCGACCATCCGCTCGCGGCGCGGTCCGAGGTGCCGTGGGCGGCGCTGGACGGCGAGCGCCTCGTGCTGCTCGACCATGCGTCGGGCAGCCGGCCGCTGATCGATGCGGCGCTGGCCACGCATCGCGTCAACGCGACGGTCATGCAGGAACTCGGGCATTCGGCGACCGTGTTCGGGCTGGTCGAGGCCGGTGTCGGCGTGAGCGTGCAGCCATGGCTGTCGCTGCCGCTGCCCGCCGGCTCGACGCTCGTCGCGCGGCCGCTCACGCCGCGCACCGAACGCACCGTCGAGCTGGTGCGCCGCCGCGACCGGTCGTTGTCGCCCGCCGCGCAGGCGATCTGGGAGCTCGTGCGGCAGATGCCGGCGCGGGCCGAGGACCTCGAGTGATGCGCATCGGCGTGAGCCGGCCCGGCTTGCCGGCCGGTACACTACGTGGATCGTGTTCGTTGGCGGTGGTTCTCGATGACGCATTCCGCAGGTTTTTTCCCGGTGAACGATGAGCCTGCGGCGCGCGCCGCGGTGCACGCGCTGCGCCCGTCGCTGATCCGCGAAGTCGCGAACGCCGGCTTCGGCGTGCCGGACGTGCTGCCGTTCTGGTTCGGCGAATCCGATCGCGTGACGCCGGATTTCATCCGTGACGCCGCAGCGGCGGCGCTGCGCGAGGGCGCGACCTTCTACACGCACAATCTCGGCACGGCGCCGCTGCGCGACGCGATCGCGGCCTATGTCAGCGCGCGTCACGGCGCGACGGCGGCCGGCACGGTCGCCGTGACGAGCTCGGGCGTGAATGCGCTGATGCTGGCTGCGCAGATGCTCGTCGGGCCGGGCGAGCGTGTCGTCGCGGTCACGCCGTTGTGGCCGAATCTCGTCGAGATTCCGAAGATTCTCGGCGCGCGGGTCGACTGCGTGCCGCTCGATTACGGCGACGCGGGCTGGCAGCTCGACGTCGGCCGGTTGCTCGCGGCGCTGACGCCCGATACGCGGATGCTGTTGATCAATTCGCCGAACAACCCGACCGGCTGGACGATGTCGCGCGACGATCAGCAGGCCGTGCTCGCCCATTGCCGTCGTCACGGCATCTGGCTGGTCGCCGACGAGGTGTACGAGCGGCTTGCATTCGGCGAGGGCGGTGCGCCGTCGTTCCTCGATATCGCGTCGCGCGACGAGCGCGTCGTGGTCGTGAATTCCTTCTCGAAGGCATGGGCGATGACGGGCTGGCGGCTCGGATGGCTGGTTGCGCCGACGTCGGTGATGGGCGAGCTGTCGAAGCTCGTCGAATACAACACGTCGTGTGCGCCGGGTTTCGTGCAGGCCGCGGCCGTGGTCGCGTTGCGCGACGGCGAGCCGTTCGTGCGGTCGTTCGTCTCGGCGCTGCGCGACGCGCGCGACCATCTGGTCGCCGCGCTGCGGACGTTGCCGGGCGTCGAGGTGCCGCCGCCGCCGGGCGCGATGTACCTGTTCCTGCGGCTGCCGGGCGCGGCCGACAGCCTGGCGTTCTGCACGACGCTGGTGCGCGAGGCAGGGCTCGGCCTTGCGCCCGGGCGCGCGTTCGGCCCCGAGGGGGAAGGGTTCGTGCGCTGGTGCTATGCGTGCGATCCGGCGCGACTCGACGCGGGCGTGGAGCGGCTGCGCCGGTTCCTGGCACGCGGCGCCGGCGCTCGCTGAAGCGGGGCCGGAGCGGGCATGCGGCCTGGGCGGCGGCCTGTTCCGCTCATCTTTACGCACCGGGCAATTTTGCGTAATATGGCGTTCAGTCACGCGGTTCCGTCGTTGAGCCGTGCTGTTCCGTCCGGTTTGGGCCTGGCCTGAAGTTGGTTCGCCGCCCCCGGTTCGTGCTCCCATCAATATGACCGATCAGAATCGGGCGAGCGCGTCTTCCGTTCCTTTCGTCTGTTTGTTGATCCGGTTCGTTTGACCACAGGGTCTGGCCTAGCTGCATGAATACCCAAGAGGCGAAGATCGTCCTCGAGACTGCTTTGATCTGTGCGCAGGAGCCGCTGAAGCTCGGCGATTTGCGCAAGCTCTTTGCCGACGGCGTGTCGGCTGACACGGTCCGCACGTTGCTCGAAGATCTGAAACAGGATTGGTCCGGTCGCGGTGTCGAACTGGTGGCGCTGGCGACCGGGTGGCGCTTTCAGAGCAAGCCGGCGATGCGTCATTATCTCGATCGGCTGCATCCCGAGAAGCCGCCGAAATATTCGCGCGCGGTACTCGAAACGCTCGCGATCATCGCGTACCGGCAGCCCGTCACGCGCGGCGACATCGAAGAGATTCGCGGCGTCACGGTCAATACGCAGGTGGTCAAGCAACTCGAGGATCGCGGCTGGATCGAGGTGATCGGTCATCGCGACGTGCCGGGGCGTCCGGCGCTGTATGCGACGACCAAGCAATTCCTCGACGATCTCGGCCTGAAGGCGCTCGACGACCTGCCGGCGCTCGAAGAGCCGGCCGCGAACATCGAGGCCGCGCTGCTCGCGCAGCAGGCCATGGATTTCGACGGCGACGTGCCGGTGACCGACGAGGCTGCGGCCGACGTGCCGCAGGCGCAGGCGGATGACGTGCCCGCCGGCGAGTCGGCCGAGGTGCCGGGCGATGCCGTGGCCGACGTCGCGTCGACGCAGGAATTCCCGAGTCGCGATACGCTCGATGCTGATCGTGGGCACGCGGAACGGACGGAACAGGTCGGCGCCGAAGCCGTGTCGACCGATGTGCAGCCCGAGCCGCAGCGTGCGGATTCGAGCGAGGAAGATCGCAAGCCGGCCGCCGAAGCGGCTGCCGGAGACGGAGCGGAAGCGGCCGGCGACACGCCCGGCGAGGCCGATCAGGCCGACGCCCCCCGCTCCCGTCCTGCGGACGACGAGACGCTGGACGACACGTCCGACAGTCTCGCGGATGCCGTACGAAGCGCCAGTGCGCCCATCGGCGCCGACGCGCTGCCGGACGACGAAGCAGAACCCGAACAGCGTCGCGCCTGATCGCGGCCAACTTCTTGCCGCGCCCGCGCCGGGCGCGAGACCTGACATTTTGAGGTTGTTTTGACAGATATCCACGATATTGAATCGTCCGCGCCTGCCGTGCAGGCAGCGCGTGCCGACGATGCGCCGGAGCAGGATGCTTCGGCCGCGGGTGGCGACGAGCGTCCCCGCCGCGGTCTGCGGCGCGGTCCGCGCAGCCTGATCGCGCGGCGTCGCGCGGCGGCCAAGTCGAAGGGCGCCGAAGGCGAGCAGCAGGGCGCCGAGGGCGCGGATGCGCAGCCGGCCGAGGCTGCCGATGCGCAGCCGGCGCGTGCGCCTCGCAAGGAAGGCGCGGCCAAGGGCACTCGCAAGCCGGCCGGCAAGCGCGAAGGCGCGGCCAAGGGCGGCCAGGGCCGTCGCGGGGCATCGAAGGCAGAAGGTGGCTTGGCGAAACCCGTTGAAGGCGATGCGTCCCAGGACGAACTGTTTGCGTACGTGACGTCGCCCGCCTTCGATGCGGACAACTCCGCGGGCGGTAGCGGCGTCCGTGCGCCGATGCTGCGGCGCGGGCGCAACCAGCCGGCGAACAAGCGCGTGCTGTCGCCGGACGACGACGCGCCGAAGCTCCACAAGGTGCTGGCGGAAGCAGGCATGGGTTCGCGTCGCGAAATGGAAGAGCTGATCGTCGCCGGCCGCGTGTCGGTGAACGGCGAGCCCGCGCACATCGGCCAGCGGATCATGCCGACCGACCAGGTGCGGATCAACGGCAAGCCGGTCAAGCGCAAGCTGCCGAACAAGCCGCCGCGCGTGCTGCTGTATCACAAGCCGACCGGCGAAATCGTCAGCCACGCGGATCCGGAAGGCCGTCCGTCGGTGTTCGACCGCCTGCCGCCGATGAAGACGGCGAAATGGCTTGCGGTGGGGCGCCTCGACTTCAATACCGAAGGTCTGCTGATGCTGACGACTTCCGGCGACCTCGCGAACCGCTTCATGCATCCGCGTTACAGCGTCGAGCGCGAGTACGCGGTGCGCGTCGTCGGCGAGCTGTCCGAAGGCATGCGGCAGAAGTTGCTGCACGGCGTCGAGCTCGACGACGGTCCGGCGAATTTCCTGCGTATCCGCGATGGCGGCGGCGAAGGCACGAATCATTGGTATCACGTCGCGCTGGCCGAAGGCCGCAATCGCGAAGTGCGCCGGATGTTCGAGGCGGTCGGCCTGATGGTGAGCCGGCTGATCCGTACGCGTCACGGCCCGATTCCGCTGCCGCGCGGCTTGAAGCGTGGTCGTTGGGAGGAGCTCGACGACGCGCAGGTGCGCAAGCTGATGGCGACCGTCGGCCTGAAGGCGCCGTCCGAGGAGAAGGGCAAGCGCGGCGCTGCCGGTCCGGCCGAGCGTCGCCAGCCCGATCCGATGCAGACGTCGATGGGCTTCATCAGCCGCGAGCCGGTGCTGACGACGCACGGGCAACTCGACCAGCCGCGTCGCGGCGGTGGCCGGCGCGGCGGCCCGGGGTTGCCGGGTCTGAGCGGCTACGGCAGCCTGCCGGTTGCGCCGTCGGGCTACGGCAATCGCACGGGCGGCGGCCGCGACGGCAACCGCATGGGGCGCGACGGCAACCGCGCCGGCGGCGGTCGCGATGTCGACGGCAATCGCGCGTCGTATGGCGCAGGTCCCAAGCGCGATGGCGCGGGCGGCAAGCGCGGCGGTGGCAAGGGCGGCGGCAATCGCAATCCGGGCGGCAATCGTGCCGACGGCGCAGGCAACGGCGGCCCGCGCGGCGGCCAGCGTCCGCAGCGCAGCCGCACGCGCAGCCGTTAAGTCGCTGTTGATTGGCGTCGTACGGCGGCGTAAAGCCGCCGGCTCGTCGGTCTGGCCGGCATCCGGCCGGTTGTGTCGACGCGACGCATTGTATTGACGGGGTTCGGCTGCATCGATGTCGCGTGCCGCGACAACGGCGATCACCGGTACGGCAGGGTGATATCGGTCGATCGGGCAGCCCGATTTCGCATTTTCGGTCCGTAAAGGCAGCCGACGCGCTGCTTTTACCGGCTGGCTTGGCGTTTGCGCCAAAAATCGCTATAATCGCGGAGTCGCTGGGCGTACGGATTCAATGTGCGGCTCAGGTGCGACCACCAGTAAGAAGATGGGCGTTCCGCCCATTTTTTTTTGCTGAAACGGTTAGGCATCTCGGGTAGCGCTTCCTGCGCCGGCTAAGGCGCGCGCCCGCGGGTGAATCGCGAGCGGCGGGCGCGAACACCTGAGAGGACACTGTGCAACTGACGGAACTGATAGAAACCACGGTCACCGGGCTCGGCTACGAGCTGGTGGATCTCGAGCGCACCGGGCGCGGCATGCTTTGCATCTATATCGATCAGCCTGCCGGCATCTCGCTCGAAGATTGCGAAAAGGTCACACGTCAGCTCCAGCACGTCTTGACGGTCGAAAACATCGATTACGAACGGCTCGAAGTCTCGTCCCCGGGGCTCGACCGCCCGTTGAAGAAGCTGGCCGACTTCGAGCGCTTCGCCGGCAGCGAAGCTTCCGTGACCTTGAAAAAGCCGCTGGACGGGCGCAAGACGTACCGGGGCATTCTGCACGCGCCGAATGGCGAAACGATCGGTTTGGAATTTGAGGGGAAGAAGGGCGAGGCAGCCATGCTGGATTTCACGCTGGCCGATATCGACAAAGCCCGCCTGATTCCGCAAGTTGACTTTAGGAGCCGCAAATAATGAGTCGCGAAGTGTTGATGCTGGTGGATGCGCTGGCGCGCGAGAAAAACGTCGACAAGGATGTGGTGCTGGGCGCCCTCGAGGCCGCGCTCGCTTCCGCTTCCAAGAAGCTGTTCGACGAAGGCGCCGAAATCCGCGTCCATATCGATCGCGAAAGCGGCGAGCACGAAACCTTCCGTCGCTGGCTCGTCGTGCCCGACGAGGCAGGCTTGCAGGAGCCGGATCGAGAGATCCTGCTGTTCGAGGCACGTGAGCAGAATCCCGACGTCGAAGTCGGCGAGTATGTCGAGGAACCCGTTCCGTCCATCGAATTCGGTCGCATCGGTGCGCAGGCCGCGAAGCAGGTGATCCTGCAGAAGGTGCGCGACGCCGAGCGCGAGCAGATCCTGAACGACTACCTCGAGCGCGGCGAAAAGATCATGACCGGCACGGTGAAGCGCCTCGACAAGGGCAACTTCATCGTCGAATCGGGCCGTGTCGAGGCGCTGCTGCGCCGCGATCAGCTGATCCCGAAGGAAAACCTGCGCGTGGGCGACCGCGTGCGTGCGTATATCGCGAAGGTCGACCGCACCGCGCGCGGCCCGCAGATCGAACTGTCGCGCACGGCGCCCGAATTCCTGATGAAGCTGTTCGAGATGGAAGTGCCGGAAATCGAGCAGGGCCTGCTCGAGATCAAGGCGGCTGCCCGCGACCCGGGCGTGCGCGCGAAGATCGGCGTCATCGCCTACGACAAGCGGATCGATCCGATCGGCACCTGCGTCGGCATCCGCGGCTCTCGCGTGCAGGCCGTACGCAACGAGCTCGGTGGCGAAAACATCGACATCGTGCTATGGTCGGAGGATCCCGCCCAGTTCGTGATCGGCGCGCTCGCGCCGGCAGCCGTCCAGTCGATCGTCGTCGATGAAGAAAAGCATTCGATGGACGTCGTCGTCGACGAGAACGAACTGGCTGTCGCGATCGGCCGCAGCGGTCAGAACGTTCGCCTTGCCGGCGAGCTCACCGGCTGGCAGATCAACATCATGACGCCGGACGAATCCGCGCTGAAGCAGGGCGAAGAACGCGACCGGCTGCGTGCACTGTTCATGGCGCGTCTCGACGTCGACGAAGAAGTTGCCGACATCCTGATCGACGAAGGCTTCACGAGCCTCGAAGAGATCGCGTACGTGCCGCTCAACGAAATGCTCGAAATCGAAGCGTTCGACGAGGACACCGTGCACGAACTGCGCAACCGCGCACGCGACGCGCTGTTGACGATGGCCATCGCGAACGAAGAAAAGGTCGAGAACGCGGCGCTGGATCTCAAGAGCCTCGACGGCATCACGCCGGAGTTGCTCGCGAAGCTGGCCGAACATGGCGTGCAGACGCGCGACGATCTCGCCGAGCTGGCTGTGGATGAACTGGTCGACATGACCGGGATGGAAGAGGATGCCGCTAAGGCGTTGATCATGAAAGCACGTGAACACTGGTTCCAGTGAGAAATGACCATGGCGCACTGATTTGATGGCGGCCGTATGGCCTGACCCGATGCTAACCGCAAGGAATCGGTCCTTGCACTAAGAGGAATGAATGGCGAGTAACAACGTAGCCCAATTTGCCGCGGAACTGAAAATGCCTGCTGGTGTGCTGCTCGAACAGCTGCAGGCAGCGGGCGTCCAGAAAGCGAGTGAAGACGATGCGCTGTCCGAAGCGGACAAGGCGCGTCTGCTCGATCATTTGCGCAAGTCGCACGGCGCAACCGACGGCGACAAGCGCAAGATCACGCTGACCCGCAAGCATACGTCGGAGATCAAGCAATCTGACGCGACGGGCAAGGCTCGCACCATTCAGGTCGAGGTTCGCAAGAAGCGTACGTTCGTCAAGCGCGACGACGTGGCCGACGGTGCGGAACAGGGTCAGGCGCAGGTTGCCGAAGCGGACGACGATGCGGAACTGAAGCGTCGCGAGGAAGAGGCGCGCCGCGAGGCCGAACTGCTCGAGAAGCAGGCGCAGGAGCTGCGCGAGCGTCAGGAACGCCTCGAACGCGAGGAAGCCGAGCGTCGCGCCCGCGAGGAAGCGGCCGAGGCCGAGCGCCGTCGCGCCGAGGAAGAAGCGGCGGCGAAGCGTGCAGCGGCGGAAGCCGCCGCGGCGCAGCAGGCGGCAGCCCGGCAGGCCGCCGCGGCCGAGCAGGAAACGGCGCCGACGCAGTCCGCGCAGGACGAAGCGCGTGCAGCCGCGGAACGTGCGGCGCAGCGCGAAGCGGCGAAGAAGGCCGAGGACGCTGCTCGCGAGGCGGCCGACAAGGCGCGCGCCGAGCAGGAAGAGATCAGCAAGCGCCGCGCGGCGGCCGAAGCCGAAGCACGCGCGATCCGCGAAATGATGAACACGCCGCGCAAGGCCGTGGTCAAGGCAGTCGAGCCGCCGAAGCCGGCGGAACCGGCGAAGCCGGCCGAAGCGAAGGGCACGCTGCACAAGCCGGCGAAGCCGGAAGGTGCGCAGGCGCGTCCGGCCGTGAAGAAGCCGGCCGGCGCCGCGGCACCGGCCGCGACGCAGGCGCCGGCAGGCGCGGGCGACCGCAACAAGAAGCCGGGCGCAGGCAAGGGCGGCTGGCAGGACGACGCAGCGAAGCGTCGCGGCATCAAGACGCGCGGCGATTCGAGCGGCGGCGTCGACCGCGGCTGGCGCGGCGGCCCGAAGGGTCGCGGCCGTCACCAGGACAGCGCATCGTCGTTCCAGGCGCCGACCGAACCGATCGTCCGTGAAGTGCACGTGCCGGAAACCGTGTCGGTTGCCGATCTCGCGCACAAGATGTCGATCAAGGCCTCCGAAGTCATCAAGGTGATGATGAAGATGGGCCAGATGGTCACGATCAACCAGGTGCTGGACCAGGAAACGGCGATGATCATCGTCGAGGAGCTGGGCCACCGCGCGGTCGCCGCGAAGCTGGACGATCCGGAAGCGCTGCTCGTCGAGGGCGAAACCGGTACCGATGCGGAGCAACTGCCGCGTCCGCCGGTCGTCACGGTGATGGGTCACGTCGACCACGGCAAGACCTCGCTGCTCGACCACATCCGCCGCGCGAAGGTTGCCGCGGGCGAAGCGGGCGGCATTACGCAGCACATCGGCGCTTACCACGTCGATACGCCGCGTGGCGTCATCACGTTCCTCGATACGCCGGGTCACGAAGCGTTCACGGCAATGCGTGCACGCGGCGCGAAGGCGACCGACATCGTGGTGCTGGTGGTGGCGGCCGACGACGGCGTGATGCCGCAGACGAAGGAAGCCATCGCCCACGCGAAGGCGGGTGGCGTGCCGATCGTCGTCGCGATCAACAAGATCGACAAGCCGGAAGCGAACCCCGATCGCGTCAAGCAGGAGCTGGTCGCGGAAGGCGTCGTGCCGGAAGAATACGGCGGCGATTCGCCGTTCGTGCCGGTGTCGGCCAAGACGGGCGCAGGTATCGACGATCTGCTCGAAAACGTGCTGCTGCAGGCCGAAGTGCTGGAACTGAAGGCACCGGTCGAAGCGCCGGCCAAGGGCATCGTGATCGAAGCGAAGCTCGACAAGGGTAAAGGCCCGGTCGCGACGATCCTCGTGCAGTCCGGTACGCTGAACCGCGGCGATATCGTGCTGGCGGGTACGGCCTACGGCCGCGTCCGTGCGATGCTCGACGAGAACGGCAAGCCGACGAAGGAAGCCGGCCCGTCGATCCCGGTCGAGATCCAGGGTCTGTCGGAAGTGCCAGGCGCGGGCGAGGAAGTGATCGTGCTGCCGGACGAGCGCAAGGCGCGTGAAATCGCGCTGTTCCGTCAGGGCAAGTTCCGCGACGTGAAGCTCGCGAAGCAGCAGGCCGCGAAGCTGGAAAGCATGCTCGAGCAGATGGGCGAAGGCGAAGTGCAGAACCTGCCGCTCATCATCAAGGCAGACGTGCAGGGTTCGCAGGAAGCGCTCGTGCAGTCGTTGCTCAAGCTGTCGACCGACGAAGTGCGCGTGCAGATCGTGCACAGCGCGGTCGGCGGCATCAGCGAAAACGACGTCAACCTCGCGACGGCATCGAAGGCGGTCATCATCGGCTTCAACACGCGTGCGGATGCACAGGCGCGCAAGCTGGCCGAGGCGAACGGCATCGATATCCGCTACTACAACATCATCTACGACGCAGTGGATGAGGTGAAGGCGGCGATGTCGGGCATGCTGGCGCCGGAGAAGCGCGAAGTGGTCACCGGCATGGTCGAGGTGCGCCAGGTCTTCAAGGTACCGAAGGTCGGCACGGTCGCAGGCTGTATGGTCACGGACGGTATCGTCAAGCGCTCGTCGTCGGTGCGCGTGCTGCGCAACAACGTCGTGATCTTCACGGGCGAACTCGAATCGCTGAAGCGCTTCAAGGACGATGTGAAGGAAGTGAAGCAAGGCTTCGAGTGCGGTATGTCGGTGAAGAACTTCAACGACATCATCGAAGGCGACCAGTTCGAAGTCTTCGAAGTGACCGAAGTCGCGCGTACGCTGTAATCGTCGCGTATCGGCTCATGGGCGGGGCAGGCTTGGGCCTGTCCCGCCCATTTTCATGGTGGCGTGCCGAAAATGGCCGCCGCTTCATCCTGATAAACGGATCACGGATCGATCATGTCCAGGAAACGTACTTCCCCCAATCGCAACGTTCAGATCGCCGATCAGATTCAGCGCGATCTGTCCGAACTCATCATGCGCGAGGTCAAAGATCCGCGCATCGGTATCGTGACCATCCAGAGCGTGGAACTCACGCCCGACTATGCGCACGCGAAGGTCTACTTCACGGCGCTCACCGGCGATCCGGACAAGACGCAGGAGGCGCTGAACCACGCGTCGGGCCACCTGCACAACCTGCTGTTCAAGCGCCTGCACATTCATACGGTGCCGACGCTGCATTTCCATTACGACCAGACGATCGAGAAGGCCGTCGAAATGTCGCGCCTGATCAAGGAAGCGAACTCGACGCGCGCGAAGGACGACGGCGAGGCCGATGCGCCTGCCAAGGACGATTGAGCTCGACCGGCCTATGACGAATGCAGCACCCCAACGTCCGCGCGTGCCTCGGCGCGTGCTGGACGGCGTTCTCCTGCTCGACAAGCCGGTCGGCCTGTCGAGCAACGATGCGCTGATTCGCGCAAAGCGCCTGCTTCTCGCGAAGAAAGCCGGTCACACCGGCACGCTCGATCCGCTGGCGTCGGGCCTGCTGCCGCTGTGCTTCGGCGAGGCGACCAAGTTTTCGCAGGATTTGCTCGACGCCGACAAGACCTATGAAGCGACGATGCGTCTCGGCCAGCGCACGGCCACCGGCGACGCGGAAGGCGACGTGATCGACACGCGGCCCGTCGAATGCGATCGTGCGGCGGTGGAAGCGGCGCTCGTGCGCTTCACCGGCGACATCGTGCAGGTGCCGCCGATGTATTCGGCGCTCAAGCGCGACGGCAAGCCGCTGTACGAATATGCGCGGGCCGGCCAGACGGTCGAGCGGGAAGGCCGCAACGTGACGATCCACGCGCTCGAACTGCTTGCCTGCGAGCTGCCCGACGTGACGTTTCGCGTGACCTGCAGCAAGGGCACGTATGTGCGCACGCTGGCGGAGGATATTGGCGAGGCGCTGGGTTGCGGCGCGCATCTGACGATGCTGCGTCGCACGGGCGTCGGCGCGCTGACGCTCGAGCATGCGGTGACGCTGGATGCGCTGTCGGACGCTGCCGAGGCGGCGCGCGATGCATGGCTGCAGCCGGTCGATGCGTTGCTGTCGACGTTCCCCGCCGTTCGGCTCGACGACGCGTGCGCGAAGCGGTTTCTGCACGGCCAGCGCCTGCCGCTGTCGGCATTGGAGCCGATCGGCGCGGCCGAGGGCGAGCGCGTGCGCGTGTACGACGCAACGCGGTTGCTCGGCGTGGCGCGCAAGGCGAATGGCGTGCTCGCACCGGAACGGCTCGTCGTGACGGCTCAATGACGCAGCAGCGCGCATGACTGCACGCGGCGGAATAGGAAAAAGCCCGGTCGATTTCGACCGGGCTTTTTGTTTCGCGTGACCGCGCAGTGATGCGCTGCCGGGTAGTGCTCAGTGTGCCGCCGACGCCGCCGCACCGGCATCGCCGCCGCCCGCGCGTTCGGGCTTGGTGATCCAGATCAGCGCGATCAGCAGCACGAAGATCACCGCCGAGATGTAGAACAGGTCGTTCACGCCGAGCTGCGCGGCCTGTTGCGTGGCCATGTTGTTGATGAGCCCGTGCGCCTGGTTCTGCGACAGCCCGAGATTGCCCATCTGCGTGACGGCCTGGTTGAACGTCGGGTTGTACGGGTTCGCCTGCTCGACCAGTTGCGCGTGATGGAAGTTGTTGCGGTGGTCCCACGCGGTCTGGAAGATCGACGTGCCGATGCCGCCGCACATGATCCGCACGAAGTTCGACAGGCCGGACGCCGCGGGAATGCGGTGGCCGGGCAGGCCGGACAACGTGATCGACACGAGCGGGATGAAGAAGCCCGCCATCGCGATACCCTGCACGAGCGTCGGCAGCGTCAGCGACCATTCGTCGACGCCCGTCGTGTAGCGCGAACGCATCCAGAAGCACAGCGCGAACGTCAGGAACGACGCCGTCGAGATGAAGCGTGGATCGGTGCGCGGCAGATACTTCCCGGTAAGTGGCGACAACAGGATGGCGAACAGCCCGACCGGCGCCATCACGAGGCCGGCGTCGGTCGCGGTATAGCCGATTTGGGTCTGCAGCCACAGCGGTAGCAGCACGAGATTGCCGAAGTACAGGCCGTATCCGATCGACAGCGCGACTGTCCCGCCGGTGAAGTTCCGGATGCGGAACAGCGACAGGTCGACGACCGGGTGCTCGGCGGTCAGCTCCCAGATCACGAAGAACGCGAACGCGATGACGGCGGTCAGCGCGAGCACGATGATGGTCGTCGACGCGAACCAGTCGAGATCCTTGCCCTTGTCGAGCATGATCTGCAGCGAGCCGACCCAGACGACCAGCAGCGCGAGGCCCACGCCGTCGATCGGCGCGCGACGCACGGCCGACTCCCGATTGCGATAGATCATCCACGTCGCGGCGGCGGCGGCGACGCCGACCGGGATGTTGACGTAGAAGATCCACGGCCACGAATAGTTGTCCGAGATCCAGCCGCCGAGAATGGGGCCTGCGACGGGTGCGATCAGCGTCGTCATCGCCCATAGCGCGAGCGCCATCGGTGCCTTTGCGCGCGGATAGCTCGACAGCAGGAGCGCCTGCGACAGCGGAATCATCGGGCCCGCGACCGCGCCCTGGAGCACGCGCGACCCGAGCAGGAACGGCAGGTTCGGCGACAGCCCGCACATCCACGACGAGATGACGAACAGGATGATCGACGCGAGGAACAGGCGCACTTGCCCGAAACGGTCGGTCAGCCAGCCGGTCAGCGGCACCGAGATTGCGTTCGCGACCGCGAACGACGTGATGACCCACGTACCCTGGTCGGACGACACGCCGAGGTCGCCCGAGATGGTCGGGATCGCGACGTTCGCGATGGACGTGTCGAGCACGTTCATGAACACCGCGAGCGACACCGCGATCGTGCCGAGTATGAGTTGCCCGCCCTGCAGGGGCGGGTAGGAGGCGGGAGCCTGTGCCATGTCGGTTGCCTTTCCGAAGTCGGAACGGTTACATCATTTTCGCGGCGGTGCTCTGCTTCGCCGCGACCGGCGCCGATGCATTGCCGCCTGCGTTCTCGGCGATGATGCGCGCGATTTCGGCGTCGGCTTCGTCGCCGTATTTCGCAAACACGTTGGTCTCGTAGACGGTGTTCGGCGCGTTGACGAGCTGGTCGCCGCGTTCGTCCTTGATGTTGACGTCGACCTGCATCGACAGGCCGATGCGCAGCGGATGCTTGTCGAGATCCTTCGGGTCGAGCTCGATCCGCACCGGCAGGCGCTGCACGACCTTGATCCAGTTGCCGGTCGCATTCTGCGCCGGCAGCAGCGAGAACGCCGAGCCCGTGCCGGCCGAGAAGCCGACGACCTTGCCGTGGTACGTGACCGACGAGCCGTAGATGTCGGCCGTCATTTCGACCGGCTGGCCGATGCGCATGTGCTTCAACTGGACTTCCTTGAAGTTCGCGTCGACCCACACGGCATTGAGCGGCACCACCGACATCAGCGGGTTGCCGGGCGACACGCGCTGGCCGACCTGCACCGAGCGCTTCGCGACATAGCCGGTGACCGGCGCCGGCAGCACGTTGCGCGCGTTCGCGAGGTAGGCGTCGCGCACCTTCGCGGCTGCGGCCATCACGTTCGGGTGCGATGCGATCGTCGTGTTCGCGGTCAATGCGCGATTCGAGGCGAGCTGCTGCTGCGCGGCATCGACCGATGCCTGCGCGGCCTTCACGGCGTCGCGGGCATGCGAGATTTCTTCCTGCGACACGGCGCCCGTCTGCGCGACGGCCAGGCGGCGGCGCAGGTCGTCCTGGGCCTTCGACAGGTCGGACTGGCGCAGCGCGACTTGCGCGCGGTACTGATCGTCGTTGACGAACAGGCCGCGCACCTGGCGCACGGTCTGCGCGAGGTTGGCTTCCGCCTGCTGCAGCGCGACCTGCGAATCGGCCGGGTCGAGCACGACGAGCGGATCGCCGGCCTTGACCGTTTGCGTGTCGTCCGCCTTCACGGCGATCACGGTGCCGGTGACCTGCGGCGTGATCTGCACGACGTTGCCGTTCACGTATGCGTCGTCGGTGTCTTCATGGAAGCGGGCGACGAGGAAGTAATAGAGGCCGTATGCGATGGCCGCGATCACGATGACCGCGACGAGCAGCGTCATCATTCGCTTGCGCTTGCCGTTATTCTGCGGCTGCGCGCTGGCGGCGTTTTGTTGGTCGCTCATGGCGATTTTCTCCGTCCGTTATTTCGAGTGTCTGCGTAGTGGTGGCGCCGGATCAGTTGGCGGCCTGTTTGGTCGGCGCGGCGGCATCGGGTGCGGCGAGTGGCGTGCCGGTCGCGTCGAACCCGCCGCCGAGCGCCTTGATCAGGGCGAGCTGCATGTCGCGCCGGCGCATCTTCAGGTTGGTCACCGTCTGCTCCGAGGCGAGGCGGTTGCTGTCCGCCGTCAGCACCTGCAGTTGCGGCGACAGGCCGGCCTTGTAGCGGATGACCGCGAGATCGTACGCGCGTGTCGACGCGTCGAGCGCACGTTGGGCGTCGCCCATCTGGCGATCGACCGCGCGGATCGACGCGACCTGCGTCGCGACGTCGTTCAGCGCGCTGATCAGCGTCTGGTTGTAGTTCGCGACCGACAGGTCGAAGTCGGCATAGCGGCCCTTGAGCTGGGCGCGCAGCGCGCCGGCATCGAAGATCGGCAGGTGGATCGCCGGCCCGAACTGCGCCTGGCGGCTCGCGAAATTCAGGAATTTGCCCCAGCCGAACGCATCGAAGCCGAAACCGGCCGCGAGGTTCACGTCGGGGAAGAACTCGGCCTTCGCCTCCTTCACGTCGTGCATCGCGGCTTCGACCTGCCAGCGCGCGGCGACGATGTCGGGGCGGCGCGACACGAGGTCGGCCGGCAGGTTGCCGGGCAGCGTGACGTCGCCGCTCGGGTTCATCACGGGCGCCGCGATCTGCAGCCCGCGATCCGGGCCCTTGCCGAGCAGCGCGGCGAGCTGGTAGCGCACCGTCGTGATCTGGCCGTCGAGGTCCGACAGCGAAGCCTGCGTCGTCGCGATGTTGCCGCGGGCCGTCTGGCGCTCGACGTTGGTGTCGAGGCCGGCCGATACGCGGCCGTCGGTGATCTTGCCGACCGTCTCGCGGTTGGTGATCTCGCGCTGCGCGATGTCGCGCAGCGCATAGAGCTGCGCGAGCGAGTTGTAGGTGCGCGCGACCGACGACGCGAGCGTGATGCGCGCCTGTTGCAGGTCGGCTTCGGCGGCCTTTTCCTGCGATACGGCCGTGTGCAGGCGTTCGCGGTTCTTGCCCCACAGGTCGAGTTCCCACGAGGCGCTCGCGAGCGCGTTGTTCTCGCTGTACCACTGGCCGCCGTACGGGGGCGGGAACAGCGCGTTCGACGAGTACAGCTCGCGCGTCCACGAATAGCTGGCTTCGGCCTTCGGCATCAGGTTCGAGCGCGACGACTCGATGTACGACGAAGCCTTCGCGATGCGCGCCTGCGCCTGCGCGATCGACGGGTTGCCCTGCAACGCTTCGTCGATCAGCTTCGGCAACTGCGGGTCGCCGAACTGGCTGGCCCAGTCGAGCGCGGGCCACTGGCCGCCCTGGGCCGGCAGGCTCTGGGCGGATTCGAATTGCGACGCGGGGGCAATCTGCTTGTCGCTCTTGATGCCGATGTAATTCGCGCAGCCCGCGAGCGCCAGCGCGGCGACCGCGGCGGCGACGGCGGCGCGGCACGACCCGGCGCGCACGGACAACGGGGAGGATTTCATCGCGCTAACCCCTGACTCGGAATGAATGATGGACACTGCAAGGATTTCCTTACATTAATCTGTCAAAAGTAATTGTTATGGCAACTATTACGTGACGCTACCGCCGGCCGTCTCGCAATAGTTGCTGAGAATGCGGCGCAGCATGCTCTTCAGGAACCCGACTTCTTCCGGCGTAAACCCGTCCAGCACCTGGTCGAGCACGCTGCGGAAAATGGGCGGCAGCCGTTCGGCCAGCGCACGGCCTTCGTCGGTGAGCTCGAGGCGCACGACGCGACGATCCTCGATGCTGCGCACACGCGACAGCAGGCCGCGTTTCTCGACCCGGTCGAGCAGGCGCGTGACCGCGCTGGCGTCGATCCCGTATTCGCGCGCGAGTTCGGCGGCCGTCGAGCACTTGCCGACCGCGATCATGAACAGCATGCTCGCCTGCGTGCCCGTGATGCCGAGTTCTTCCTGCGTGCGCTGCGTGACGAGGTTGGTCATCACCGACTTCACGCGGGACATCAGATAACCGACGCTATCGTTCATCTGATACGTAGACAGCGGCGAAACGGGCGGTGGGGTAGAAGAATCCGACATAAAACCCTGAAGCTGCAATAGTTGACTAGGCAGCAGTATAGGCACAATTGCTTGCCGCGGCAAATGTTAATCGAACGGCAAAACGCGTGCTGTGTCCCGCGAGAGTCCCTTGTCCGGGTAAGGTTTCTTCGCCGCACGGTGCCGGTGCGCCGGACCTTTGAGCAGTTCGGCAGCGCCGCGCGGCGCTCCCGTTTTGCTGCGTTGCAACGGGCGGGTCGGCTCTCGACACGCGCACGTGCTATAATTTGAGGCTTTCCAAGCTGCAACGCGCGCGCCCGTGAAAAACACGAGCGCGCGCGTTTGCGCGTTCAAACGATTTCCAGGTTTCTATGACCCGCGCCCTTCGCAATATCGCCATCATCGCCCACGTCGACCACGGCAAGACCACGCTCGTCGACCAACTGCTCCGCCAGTCCGGCACCTTCCGCGAGAACCAGCAGATTGCGGAGCGGGTGATGGACTCGAACGACATCGAAAAAGAGCGCGGGATCACGATTCTCGCGAAGAACTGCGCGGTCGAGTACGAAGGCACGCACATCAACATCGTCGACACGCCGGGGCACGCGGACTTCGGCGGCGAAGTCGAGCGCGTGCTGTCGATGGTCGACTCGGTGCTGCTGCTCGTCGACGCGGTCGAAGGCCCGATGCCGCAGACGCGCTTCGTCACGAAGAAGGCGCTCGCGCTCGGCCTGAAGCCGATCGTCGTCGTCAACAAGATCGATCGTCCGGGCGCGCGGATCGACTGGGTGATCAACCAGACCTTCGACCTGTTCGACAAGCTCGGCGCGACCGAAGAGCAGCTCGACTTCCCGATCGTCTACGCGTCGGGCCTGAACGGCTATGCGTCGCTCGATCCGGCCACGCGCGAAGGCGACATGCGCCCGCTGTTCGAAGCGATCCTCGCGCACGTGCCGGTTCGCCCGGCCGATCCGGAAGCCCCGCTGCAGCTCCAGATCACGTCGCTCGACTATTCGACGTACGTCGGCCGGATCGGTGTCGGCCGCATCACGCGCGGCCGCATCAAGCCGGGCCAGCCGGTCGTGATGCGCTTCGGCCCGGAAGGCGAGGTGCTGAACCGCAAGATCAACCAGGTGCTGTCGTTCAAGGGCCTGGAGCGCGTGCAGGTCGAGTCGGCCGAAGCGGGCGACATCGTGCTGATCAACGGCATTGAAGACGTCGGCATCGGCGCGACGATCTGCGCGGTCGACACGCCGGAAGCGCTGCCGATGATCACCGTCGACGAGCCGACGCTGACGATGAACTTCCTCGTCAACTCGTCGCCGCTCGCCGGCCGCGAAGGCAAGTTCGTGACGAGCCGCCAGATCCGCGACCGCCTGATGAAGGAACTGAACCACAACGTCGCGCTGCGCGTGAAGGATACCGGCGACGAAACGGTGTTCGAAGTGTCGGGCCGTGGCGAGCTGCATCTGACGATTCTCGTCGAAAACATGCGTCGCGAAGGCTACGAGCTGGCCGTGTCGCGTCCGCGCGTGGTGATGCAGGAGATCGACGGCGTGCGGCACGAGCCGTACGAGCTGCTGACGGTCGACGTCGAAGACGAACACCAGGGCGGCGTGATGGAAGAGCTTGGCCGCCGCAAGGGCGAAATGCTGGACATGGCGTCGGACGGCCGCGGCCGTACGCGTCTGGAATACAAGATCTCGGCACGCGGCCTGATCGGCTTCCAGAGCGAATTCCTGACGCTCACGCGCGGCACGGGCCTGATGAGCCACATCTTCGACTCGTACGCGCCGGTCAAGGAAGGCTCGGTGTTCGAGCGCCGCAACGGCGTGCTGATCTCGCAGGACGACGGCGCAGCGGTCGCCTACGCACTGTGGAAGCTGCAGGATCGCGGCCGCATGTTCGTGAAGCCGGGCGACGCGCTGTATGAGGGCATGATCATCGGCATCCACAGCCGCGACAACGACCTCGTCGTGAACCCGATCAAGGGCAAGCAGCTGACCAACGTGCGTGCGTCGGGTACCGACGAAGCCGTGCGTCTCGTGCCGCCGGTCCAGATGTCGCTGGAATACGCGGTCGAATTCATCGACGACGACGAACTGGTCGAAGTGACGCCGCAGTCGATCCGCCTGCGCAAGCGCTTCCTGAAGGAGCACGAGCGTCGCCGCGCGAGCCGCGAAGGCGCGGTCGACTGAGCATCGACCGTTCCCGAGCACGACGAAAAGGCTGCCTTTGAACTGACCCCGCAAAGTTGGACAGTTAAAGGCTAGGCGCCCAAGGGCTGAGTCCTGTATTGCACGGGACTCAGCC